>DATGMT010000133.1:0-21502 GCA_035307265.1 Aequorivita sp. | reverse complement strand
TTCAAGAGTAAATACGATATCAGCGAACTTACCACGACCTCCAGATTGTTTCTTATAAACTTCTCTATGATCCGCAGCTCTAGTAATAGCTTCCTTATACTCTACCTGAGGTTCTCCTTGGTTTACGTCAACTTTAAATTCACGACGCATACGCTCAACTAAGATATCCAAGTGCAATTCCCCCATTCCTGAGATAATTGTTTGACCTGAAGCCTCATCTGTTCTAACTTGGAAAGTTGGATCTTCTTCAGCAAGTTTTGCCAAAGCCATTCCCATTTTATCAACGTCTGCTTTAGTTTTTGGCTCAACCGCGATACCAATTACTGGATCTGGGAAAACCATACTTTCTAAAACTATAGGATGTTTTTCTGCAGTTAGTGTATCTCCTGTTTTAATATCTTTGAAACCTACTGCTGCACCAATATCTCCAGCCTCAATATACTCAAGTGCATTTTGTTTATTAGCATGCATTTGATAGATACGTGAAATACGTTCTTTATTTCCTGTACGGTTATTAAGAACGTAAGATCCTGCATCTAAATGCCCTGAGTATGTACGGAAGAAAGCTAATCTCCCAACGAATGGGTCAGTAGCAATTTTAAATGCAAGTGCTGCAAACGGCTCATCAGTAGTTGGTTTACGCAACTCTTCTTTTTCAGTATCTGGGTTTATCCCTACAATACCTTCTTTATCCATAGGTGATGGCAAATAGCGACACACACCGTCGATCAAGAACTGAACTCCTTTATTTTTAAAAGAAGAACCACACACCATAGGGATGATGCTCATATCCATAACAGCAGCACGAAGAGCAGCATGAATTTCATCTTCAGTAATTGACTCTTCATCCTCCATAAACTTCTCTAAAAGCACTTCATCATAAGCAGCAACCTCTTCAATAAGCTTACCTCTATAAAGACGAACTTCTTCTTTCATATCTTCTGGAATCTCAACAACGTCAAAAGTAGAGCCCATGGTTTCATCATGCCAAACAATAGCACGGTTTTTAACCAAGTCTACAATACCTTTAAAATCTGCTTCATCCCCTAAAGGAAGAACGATAGGCACGGCGTTAGACCCAAGCATTTCTTTTACTTGATTACAAACACCTAAAAAGTCAGCTCCTTGACGATCCATTTTATTAACAAAACCAATTCTAGGAACCTTATAGTTATCTGCAAGTCTCCAGTTAGTTTCTGATTGTGGCTCAACACCATCAACAGCGCTAAACAAGAAAACCAATCCATCAAGAACTCTTAGCGAACGGTTTACCTCTACGGTAAAATCTACGTGACCAGGAGTATCAATAATGTTAAAATGATAATCTTTAGTTTCTGGAAGCTCCTGAGCATTTTCCATCGGGAATTTCCAAGTACAAGTTGTAGCTGCAGAAGTAATAGTAATTCCACGCTCTTGCTCTTGCTCCATCCAGTCCATAGTTGCAGAACCTTCGTGAGTTTCACCCAACTTATGGTTTACCCCTGTATAGAAAAGTATACGTTCAGTTGTTGTCGTTTTTCCGGCATCAATATGCGCGGCAATTCCAATATTTCTTGTATATTTTAAATCTCTTTTTGCCATTTTTTAGAATCTGAAATGTGAGAATGCTTTATTCGCTTCTGCCATTTTATGTGTATCCATACGCTTTTTAACAGCAGCACCTTCTTCTTTAGCAGCAGCTAAGATTTCGTTTGCAAGCTTTGCAGCCATGGATTTTTCGTTTCTTTTTCTAGAATACGTAATCAACCATTTCATTGCTGTTGCAATTTTACGGTCTGGACGTATTTGCATTGGTATTTGAAAAGTGGCTCCACCAACTCTTCGACTTCTCACCTCTACGTGAGGCATAACATTAGACAACGCTTCTTTCCAAAGCTCTAATGCTGTTTTTTCATCGTCTTGTTTCTTTTCTTCCACGATATCCATCGCATCATAAAAGACACTGAAAGCCACACTTTTCTTTCCATCCCACATCATATTGTTTACAAAACGCGTAACCAATTGATCGTTATATCGTGGATCTGGTAAAAGGGCTCTTTTTTTGGCCGTTTTTTTTCTCATCTGTTTGTTTTGTTAATGATTAAATATTCTAATTAAAAAGCGGTGAAAAACCCCACAGTGCTTTCAAACTATATATTCAACCCGTTTTCATTTTACTTCTTGGGTTTCTTTGCTCCGTATTTGGATCTACGTTGCGTACGGCCTGCAACACCAGCGGTGTCTAAAGCTCCACGCACAATATGATACCTTACTCCTGGCAAATCTTTTACCCTTCCACCTCTAACCAATACTATCGAGTGCTCTTGAAGATTGTGACCTTCGCCTGGGATGTATGCGTTAACCTCTTTACCATTTGTAAGCCTAACCCTTGCTACTTTACGCATAGCTGAGTTTGGCTTCTTAGGCGTAGTGGTATAAACACGCGTACAAACACCACGACGTTGTGGGCACGAATCCAAAGCAACCGATTTACTCTTCTTGGTCATTTGGGTTCTACCTTTACGTACTAATTGTGAAATTGTTGGCATATAAATATGTGTTATTAATGTTTCAAAATAAAACACCCCTGTTTTTCGGGGATGCAAATGTAGAATTTTTTTATTACTAATCAAACCATACTCGATTAATTTTCAGCATAGTTTAGATTTTTTTATTCAATTATCAATCACAAAATAAATTTCAAGACAACTTCAAACTTCTTTTCTTTGAGCAACAACAGTTATTTCAGTGCGTTAACCTTAGGATGAGAGCTTATGAAAATACATAATAAAATCTCCTACATAAAATAGTGTTAAACTTTAAATCTTCTTATTTCCTATCTAAGATTGCTTTATTAATCTTCTTAATCAAACTTGGACCTTCATAAATAAATCCAGTGTATAGCTGCACTAAACTCGCGCCGGCATTTAATTTTTCTATCGCATCTTCAGCAGAGTGAATTCCTCCTACTCCAATAATTGGAAAGGCTTGATTACTTTTTGAACTCAAAAACTTAATTACTTCGGTTGCTCTTTTGGTCAATGGCTTTCCGCTTAGCCCTCCCATTTCATTTTTATTTTTAGATGAAAGTCCTTCGCGAGAAATAGTTGTATTTGTAGCAATCACACCATCAATATTAGTAGCGGAAATTATATCGATTATATCTAGCAGTTGATCATTAGATAAGTCTGGCGCAATTTTTAAAAGAATAGGTTTCCTACTTTCTTTAGCGTTATTTCTATCTTGAAGCGTTTGAAGCAAGTCTGTTAATGGTTTTTTCTCTTGCAACTCCCTCAGGTTGGGTGTGTTTGGAGAACTTACATTTACAACAAAGTAGTCTACACAATCAAAAAGGGCTTCAAAGCAAATTAGATAGTCATCAACAGCATTTTCATTTGGCGTAGTTTTATTCTTACCAATATTCCCACCTATTAAAACTCTTCGATTTCCTTTTGGGTTTTGCTTTAGTCTTTCAACAGCTTCCTTCACTCCTCCATTATTAAAGCCCATTCTATTTATTACTGCTGAATCTTCTTGGAGCCGAAACAATCTTGGCTTTTTATTTCCGGCCTGAGGTTTTGGCGTTACAGTTCCAATTTCAACAAAGCCAAATCCTAAGTTAGAAAGCTCTCTATACAACTTTGCATCTTTATCAAATCCAGCGGCAAGTCCTACGGGGTTAGGAAACTTTAAGCCAAACAGTTCGCGCTCTAACCTTGCATCTTTCACTTTATATAACTTACCTAAGATTGCACCTAATCCAATCTTTTGATAAAACTGAAGCATTGAAAAAGTAAAGTGATGAATCTTTTCCGGATCGAATTTAAAAAATATGGGGCGAATGAAAGCTTTATACATAACCTTATTAGATGTGGCGCAAAAATACCATTATTGACATAACTTTCTTAGTAATAAAATCTATTTTAAACCTTTTTCGAAACCTAATAAAGGGGTGAATATTTAGTAACTTTGCAGTCTTAAAATCAATACGCATTCTTTTTTCACATTGAAATGCGCCTCATATATCATAATGCTTGCTAAAAAGCATCGAAATAATTAAAACTATATCAGTAAATCATGATTGAAAAACAACACATTATTGATCGTTTTGTTAGCTATATTAAAGTTGATACCGAAAGCGACCCTAACAGCAACACAACACCAAGCACAATAAAACAATGGGATCTTGCCAACAAACTTGTTGATGAGTTAAAGGAGATAGGAATGCAAGACGTTACTATCGACGAAAACGCCTACATAATGGCAACACTACCTTCCAACGTTTCTCACCCAGTTCCTGTAATTGGATTTATTTCTCATTTTGATACTTCACCAGATTTTACGGGAGCAAATATAAATCCTCAAATAGTAGAAAATTATGACGGTAAGGATATTGTTCTAAATAAAGAGCAGAATATTGTTCTCTCTCCAGACTACTTTGAGGATTTGTTAATGTACAAAGGCCAGACTATAATTACAACCGATGGGACTACTCTATTAGGTGCTGATGACAAAGCTGGAATTGCTGAAATTGTATCGGCAATGGAATACTTAATAAATCACCCAGAAATTAAGCATGGAGAGATTAGAGTAGGTTTCACACCTGATGAAGAAATTGGTCGTGGCGCTCATAAATTTGACGTAGAAAAATTTGGAGCAGATTGGGCATATACAATGGATGGAAGCCAAGTTGGGGAGTTAGAATATGAAAACTTTAATGCTGCTGGCGCGGTAGTATCTATCAAAGGTAAAATTGTGCATCCGGGATATGCTAAAGGAAAAATGATTAATAGTATGTATATAGCTACAGACTATATAAACTCTCTTCCTCGTCTTGAAACTCCAGAGCATACCGAAGGCAGAGAGGGCTTTTTCCACCTTCACAACATAGAAGGTAGTGTTGACGGAACAAAACTTCAATATATAATTCGAGATCACGACAAAGTTCAATTTGAAGCTAGAAAGGAAATGATGAAAAAACTAGCAGAAGAACTTAACAATCAACAAGAAGGTGAAGTTGTTAGTGTTGAAATTAAAGATCAATACTTCAATATGCGCGAGAAAATTGAACCTGTGATGCATATAGTAGAAATAGCTAAACAAGCTATGGAGCAAGTAGGCATCAAGCCGCTTATCAAACCAATACGCGGTGGAACTGATGGATCGCAGTTAAGCTTTATGGGGCTTCCTTGTCCTAATATTTTTGCTGGCGGACACAACTTCCACGGAAGATATGAATATGTACCTGTAGAAAGCATGCAAAAAGCAGTAGAGGTTATTGTAAAAATAGCTCAATTAACTGCTGAAGATATTTCTAAGTTTAAGAAATAAGAAAGGCTTTAAAGTTTTTGAATTATATAAAAATCTCTCTCGACCATAAGTACAATGGCGAGAGAGATTTTTATATTAAGGTGAATTCAGACAAAGAAAACGGTTAGAGTATAAATTATCAACCCGACAAGTCCTCCCACAAGGGTTCCGTTTATTCTAATAAACTGCAAATCTTTTCCAACCTCAAGCTCTAGTTTTTCACTTAGCTCTTTTCCTTCCCATCCAGAAACAGTATCGCTAATGAGATGTTCAACCTCGTCACGATTCTTGAGAATCATACGATACAGGAAATGACGAATCCAGCTATTTAATCGAGATCCTAATTCTTGATCATGAGTTAAATTATCTGATAGTTTTTCAATATTCTTCCTCAAATAGTCTTTTAGTTGTGAATCTGGATTTTCAAGATTCTGCAATAAAATTTCTTTAATTGATTTCCAAGCATCATCTGTATAAGGCTTCAAGCTTTCAGGCGTTATTAATTCATCTTTAAGAGAATCAAACTTAAGCTTCCAGCTTTCTGATTGAACTACGCCTAATGAAAAACTCTGAAGATTTTCTGTTAACTTCCTTCTAACGAAATGTGATTTATCTTCCTGAATTTCTTCAATAAATTTAATCAAGCCTTCTACAACTTCCTTTGAAATTTTCTTGCCTGCTAGAAAAGCAATAAACGGTCTATTGTTTGATAAGCGTTCGTGTATCATTTCTCGGCTTTCAGTTACATACATCTTAACTTGTGGCAACAGCATTTCCAACAACTTGATATGCTCATTCTTTTCAACAAAATACTGAACCCCAGTAGACGTTATTTTCTGATAATCCACACCACGTAATGTATCTGCTCCTTTTGCCGCCAAAAAGCTTTCAACTTCACTATCCTCTAAGTCCAATATTATTTTTTTTGCAAGATTAACCACCTCTGTCTCCAACACTTCCTTGCTTTTTGATTTTGCAAGCCATTCAGCTATCCAAGTTACCACATCCTGCTTCTCTATATAAGGGCGAATATTCTGAGGATTCAAAAAATTATCTCTCACAAACTTCCCTAGATTTTCACCTAAATCATTTTTCTTACGTTCAATCAAGTTTGTGTGTGGAATAGGCAAGCCCAATGGATGTTTAAACAGTGCTGTTACAGCGAACCAGTCGGCTAAAGCTCCAACCATACCCGCTTCTGAAAATGCTTCAACATATCCCATCCACGGTTGAGCCTCTTGATGTTGTAAATAAACCATCAATATATAAACAGCTCCCATTAAAAAGAATAAGCCAGTGGCAAAGCGTTTGTGTTTTCGTAATTGACTTCTTTTAATATCAGACATGTGCTAACCTCTAAATTTGCTGAACAATAAAATTAAGGAATGTGAACTATATCCTTATCATGATTGACCAAATCATTTAATAAATACAGAAAGGAACCCGTAGATTTTGAAATAAAAAAACTCCCTCAAGTTCACCTGAACCTAAGGGAGCTACATAAAAGAAAGGAACAATAAATTATTCTTTATTCTTTTTTACGACTTCTTTTTTACCAAGATTTAGTTGTTTTGTTTTTTCCATAGAAATGGCAGATCTATCAAAAGTGATTCTACCGGCACCGTTGTCAATAACGCAGGTTCCTTTATCATCAGAAAAATCAACTACTTTTCCATGCATACCGCCAACAGTAACAACTTTATCACCTTTTTTAAGTGAAGCTGCAAAAGCTTTTTCTTGCTTGGATTTTTTCATTTGCGGACGTATCAAGAAGAGATACATTACTGCAAAAAGAAGGATTATCGGTAAAAATTGTTGGATACTTTCCATATATATTATTCCTTAAATAAATTAGATTAAAATACTACTTAATTATTTAAGTGCAGCATCTTTTGGTTTCACGAATGCTTTGATAGACAAAGTTTCGGTTCCGTTTTTGGTGTTGGTAACTAGAGTAATTGTTTTATTAACTTGGTTTTGTCCACTTCCGTCAAACTTAACTAAAAGCTCGCCTTCTTCACCTGGAGCGATTGGTTCTTTTGGATATTGAGGAACTGTACAACCACAGCTACTTTTTGCATCTACAATTGTTAAAGGAGCTTCTCCTGTATTTTTGAACTTAAAGAAATGTTCTACTCGCTCTCTGCTTTCAATAGTTCCAAAATCGTGTACACTTTCTTCAAATGTAATGACAGGGAACTTACTTGAAGCCGCATCTCTTTCAGCAGCTTTAGCAACATTGTCTTCATTAACTTTATCTGCTGCATTGTCTTTACATGAAGTAAAAGCGAAAACAGACATCAACGCTACAATAAAAATTGATTTTTTCATAATACTCAAAATGTTTTTTTGTTTTTAGCTTGGCAAAAATAATTAATTATTTCCTCTTACTGAAGGCCTCTTCCTATTTTATTAAGCTTTCCATTCTCTTCGAATTCTTTGACTATCTTATCTAAGATACCGTTAACAAAGATACTACTCTTTGGTGTTGAATACTCTTTAGAAACCTCTAAGTACTCATTGATTGTCGCTCGAACAGGAATTGATGGAAAATAAAGAAACTCGGCAATTCCCATTTTTAGAATAATTAGGTCAATGTCGGCAATTCGATCTTGATCCCAGTTAGGAGTCTTACCCTTTATTTCTTCATTGAGCTTTTCTTCATTCAAAATTACCTTTCGGAAAAGTTGAACCGCATATTCTTGATCTTCGTCATTTTTAAACAACTCAGGCACTAAATGTTTTGAAGCGTTTTCTTCTGTTAGCTTTCCGAGCATTTTCACTATTGCCGTGTTAACTATAGGGAAATCATCCATCCAAGTTAATCGCTTGTCTTCAAGGTATTCGTATAGCTTATCATTAGGCGCTACGATTTCTTTATACATTCGAATTACAAACTTTTGATCTTCTTTGAAAGATGGGTTTTTCAAGGTAAGGTAGTCTACATACCAATTTTTTTCACGAAGTTCTTTAAGAATAATACTCAAGTACTCTGTGTCTAATTTCCAATAGTCCAACTTTTTCTTTTCTATAGCATCAGTGAATGCAGGAGTCGAACCTATTAGTTTAAGCAGTTTATTATCGACAAAATTACGGCTCGGGTTTTTTTCGAGTTCTGTAGCTAAGAATTTTTGTTGAGATCGTTCTAAATACTCCTCGGCTTGATCAGGAAGTGATGTTAACAACTTCAGCATTAGCAAATATAGATCCAACATTTGCGCAATACTGTAATTTAAAAATTTCTCTTGGACATCAATATCTGGGTGTGCCCTGTGGTTGTATGCATAAATAGATTGCAAAACCTTTACCCTGATATGTCTTCGTGTAAGCATATTTAAAAGAACCGATTAAAAAGAAACAACGCACAAGATTTTTTCTTGTGCGCTGCAAATATATATAAATTAGCAGGTGTGTTGTTACACAAACCCAATACTATTTTTCATTTTTTCTAGCGTCAATACGCCCCTGTGCAATCTTAAATGCTGCTTGATAACTAGTTATGTTATTTTCTTTAGCATTATTCAAAATTTCTAGTGTTGTATTATAGATGTTTTCTGTTTTATTCATTATTTCCTTATGGTCATAATTTTCTAATTCAGCATAAACGTTAATAATACCTCCTGCATTAATTAAGAAGTCTGGAGCGTATACAATTCCTTTCTCGCGAAGCATTTGACCGTGTTTTTTCTCGTCGGTTAACTGGTTATTTGCAGCTCCAGCAATTACTTTAGTCTTAAACTGACCAATTGTTTGGTCGTTAATAGTAGCTCCAAGTGCACAAGGAGAATAGATATCCATTTCTTCAGCGTAAATATTATCGCCTTCATAGATATTCACGTTATACTTGTCGCGAACTTCCTCCATTCGCTCGCGGTTAATATCAGAAATAAAGACTTTAGCACCTTCTTTACTGATTTTTTCAACCACTACTTCACCCACGTGACCAATTCCTTGAACGTAGATAACTTTTCCATCTAGAGAATCATTTCCAAAGGCAAATTTAGCCGAAGCTTTAATACCCATATAAACACCGTGTGCTGTAATAGGTGAAGGATTTCCTTTTCCTCCTTTAGATTCTGAAATACCCACAACATGAGGAGTTACTGTACGTACAAGATCCATGTCGGCAGTTTCCATTCCAACATCTTCTGCAGTAATATATCTTCCACCTAATGAATGTACAAACTCACCGAATTTCAGCATCAATTCTGGTGTTTTGTGTTTTTTTGCATCACCGATAATTACAGCTTTACCTCCACCAAGGTTTAACCCAGTGATCGCACTTTTATAGGTCATTCCTCTTGATAGACGAAGTACATCATTAAGAGCTTCCCACTCGGTGTTATAATTCCACATTCTTGTACCTCCTAAAGCAGGCCCCAAAACTGTGTTATGAATTCCAATTATTGCTTTTAATCCAGTATCTTTGTCGTTGCAAAAAACGATCTGTTCATGATCGTCAAAAGACAGTTGACCAAAAACCGGATCCATTTTACTAAGATCGTTTTTATCTATTATCTCAATCGCCATAGCTTTAAATATTTGATTAACCCACAAAAGGGCGTCGCAAAAGTAGTACTTTACTGCCTATTCCACAAAGGAATGCTTGATAATTCAAGAATATTTTAAACGATGATCTATTTCAAGAAATGAAAGAATTAAAATATCTCAACTCCTATTTTATAAAATACAGAGGACGGCTCTTATTAGGTTTTTTCATAACAGTTATAGCAACTGTTTTTAAACTTATAGTCCCAATGAAGATTGGTGATTCTGTTACAGCTGTAAAAAATTATATGGATGGCAGCATAACCGATTTAGCTCTCGTAAAACAAGAATTACTCATCAATATTTTACTATTATTAGGAGCAGCTCTACTTTCTGGATTTTTCACCTTTATGATGCGACAAACGTTTATTGTTGTTTCTAGGTATGTTGAATATGATCTTAAAAATGAAGTTTTCGAACATTATCAAAAACTCTCCCTAGGTTTCTATAAGCAAAACAGAACTGGAGATTTGATGAATCGAATTAGCGAAGACGTTTCTAAAGTTAGAATGTATGTTGGCCCAGCACTTATGTACAGTATTACAACAATCACACTTTTCATTGTTGTAATTAGCTATATGTTTTCGCAAGATTCTACACTAACATTATACGCCATTGCACCACTCCCCATTCTTTCTGTTGCTATCTACCGATTGAGTATACTGATTCATAAACGCAGCACAGTGGTTCAGCAATACCTCTCAAAACTAACCACCTTCACACAAGAAAGCTTTAGTGGTATTGCAGTAATTAAAGCATACGGAATTGAGCCTAGAACCAATACAGAATTTGAAACATTAGCTGAAGGAAGTAAGGAAAAAAACATTGATCTTGCTAAAGTCCAAGCTCTTTTTGGTCCGCTAATGATCCTTCTTATTGGAGTGAGTAATATTCTTGTTGTTTATATAGGTGGAAGTCGGTACATGGATGGGCAGATTGAAGAAATTGGAACATTAGTGGAGTTCCTTATGTATGTTAACATGCTTACATGGCCCGTTGCAATTGTTGGGTTTGTAGCATCAATGGTACAAAGAGCAGAAGCTTCACAAAAAAGAATCAATGAATTTTTAAAGACCGAGCCTGAAATACAAAACCTTATCGAAGAAAGCACTACTATTAAAGGTAATATCGAATTCAAAAACCTAAGTTTCACATATCCAGATACTGGAATTACTGCTTTAAAAAACATTTCATTTTTAGTAAAACCAGGAGAAACATTAGCTATTGTTGGAAATACTGGATCAGGAAAATCAACTATTTTGGAGTTAATCGGTAGACTTTATGACGTAGAAGAAGGAATGCTAAATATAGACAACACTCCTATCAGGAAGCTAAATCTTTATGATTTAAGAGACAGTATAGGTTATGTTCCTCAAGATGCTTTCTTATTTAGTGAGTCACTAAGGAATAATATAAAATTTGGAAAAGAAAATGCCACAGATGAAGAAGTAGTTGAAGCGGCAAAAAATGCAGTAATACACGATAACATTCAAGGCTTTAACAAGAAGTATGATACTGTTTTAGGAGAGCGTGGAATTACTATGAGTGGTGGTCAAAAGCAACGATTGTCGATAGCACGCGCTATCATTAAAAACCCTAAAATCCTATTGTTTGACGACAGTCTTTCGGCTGTTGACACAGAAACTGAAGAACAAATTCTTCAAAACCTAATGAATATATCAAAGAAGAAAACCACACTTCTAGTTAGCCACCGTATATCTTCTGTAAAAAATGCTACAAATATTATTGTACTTGAAGATGGTGAAATAATTCAACAAGGCACACACGCTGAACTTTTAGAACAAGAAGGGTACTACAAGGAATTATATTCAAAGCAATTATTAGAAAAAGAAATGTAAAGTTTGCTTTGGCTGATTTGGAAAATTTTTAGATTTTTGGCACACCATAAGAAAAAACAATTAATATGAGCGAACAATTTACAATGGAGCAAGAAGAGATTTTTTCGAAAGTGATGCGAGCTGGAAGACGAACCTATTTTTTTGACGTAAGGTCAACCAAGGCAGGAGACTTTTACCTTACCATTACCGAAAGCAAGAAATTCACCAACGACGATGGATCCTTTCACTACAAAAAGCACAAGCTATACTTGTATAAGGAGGACTTTAGCGAATTTAGAGATACGCTAGAAGAGATGACCGATTATATTATCAATGAAAAAGGTGAAGAAGTTATCAGTGAGCGTCACCAAACAGACTACAAAAAAGATGAAGAGTCTGAAACAACTTTAAACACTCAGGTAAATACTGAAACAGATCCGAGTAATTTTACAGATATTGACTTTGACGACATCTAAATAAAACTTACTTCTTCTATACTGAAACCGGCTCGAATTAAATCGTTGCCGGTTTTTTTTATTTAAGTAAATCGGATTCTATTTTTATCTACTTTAGCCACAAAATTTTGGGTATGATCCGGTATAAAACTCTCCCTATAATCATCCTTTTTCTTTGCTTTATAAGCAATGGGTTTGCACAAATAGACTCTGTTCAAACTGTAAAGGATTCTGCAAACATTGCACTACTCGACAGCTATAATCAACGACTTTTAGAGATTGAGAAACAACGTTTAGAAGACTCTATCCAAAAACTAGAGTTGACCCAACAAATAAACGCCCTAAAAACTACTGATAATTTAAAAAAAAAGAAGAGTTACAGACGAAGTTGCAAGCTATAACTGAATTAGAAAACTTAAGACTAAAAGATAAAAAGGCAAGAATAGATTCTTTAAAAAACAAAACTAAAGGATATCCTGTTGTTGGCTTTTTTAAAGACACTCTTTTTCGTCCTTTACTCAAAACTTGGAAGCTTCTCTCCCAAGGAGCGTGCAGATGCTGTTAATAGACGCATTGAAAAGCTTGGAAGCGACATTACTTTCAACGAAAACTCATTAAAAGTAGTGAATGCCGAAACCTCTGAAGACATTGTTCTCGACGAGGTTATTATAATGAGTATTACAGAAAGCGATGCACTTTGGAACAACACCTCTAAAGAAGAGTTAGCAAATCAATATCTCGAAAAAATCAACGAAGCTGTATTGAAATATAAAGAGGAAACAGATTATGTAAACCTTGCTATAAAGATAGGACTCGCCATATTAGTACTGTTTATTATTGTTGCACTCATCAAATATATTTCTAAACTTTTTGAATGGACTGCAGTAAAAATCCAATCTCAAAAAGACAAAAGAATTAAAGGAATTAAAATAAAGAACTACTCTCTTTTTGATGCTGAAAGACAAATAAGCGTATTACTTCTGATTAATAAAGTGGTGAAGTGGTTCATTATTTTGGTAGCCATCTATATCACGCTACCTATATTATTTAGCATTTTTCCTTGGACAGAACATTTTGCTTCTACTCTATTCGGATACATTTTAAACCCAATTAAAAAGATACTTCTATCCTTTTGGAACTACCTTCCAGATCTAATTACCATTGTAGTTATCATTGTTGTTTTTAGATATATTTTACGTGGAATTAGGTTTTTAAGAGATGAAGTAGCTCGAGGAAATTTGGTTTTAAACGGATTTTACAAAGATTGGGCAGAGCCCACTTACCAAATAATACGTGTTCTCCTACTCGCTTTTATGTTTGTAGTGATTTGGCCCTATCTACCCGGAAGTGACTCACCTATTTTCAAAGGAGTTTCTGTTTTCTTAGGTTTCCTATTCACTTTTGGTTCGGCAGGATCTCTTTCAAATGTAATGGCCGGAATTATACTAACCTATATGCGACTTTTCACCATAGGCGACCGAGTAAAGATTGGAGAGGTTTCTGGAGATGTTATTGAAAAATCATTGTTAGTTACAAGAATTAGAACGCCACAAAATGAAATAATTTCTGTGCCCAACTCTACCGTTATGAATAGTCACACCGTTAATTATAGCAGCGATGCTTCGGTGAAAGGACTAATCATTCGTTGTACGGTAACAATAGGATATGATGTTCCGTGGAAGACAGTTCACACTTCGCTAATTGATGCAGCTTTACGCACCGAACTTGTTTTGAAAGACCCACTTCCATTTGTATTTCAAGCGGGACTTCAAGATTTTTATGTAGCCTATGATCTTCATGCATATGTTAGAGATGCTAACAGACAAGGATATATTTATTCAAAGCTTTATGAAAATATCCAAGATGTTTTTAATGAAAGAGGAATAGAAATTATGTCTCCACACTATCGAGCAGAAAGAGATGGAAATGCAGTTACAATTCCAGAAAGCTATTTATCAAAAAACAAACAGGATCCTAAGGAATAAGTTTTTTTAAATAGACCTATAAACAGGTTGAGAAAAGCGAATATCGTCTAAGACGTAATTACAATTAGAAAAGTTTATCTTTGCCGCTTTTCTAAAACCGATAGAATGTTAGCAAAATACTTACTTAGTTTCACCCAAAACCCTAAAAACGACATACTTTCTGGTCTTACAGTAGCTTTGGCTCTTGTTCCAGAAGCAGTGGCTTTTTCCTTTGTTGCAGGAGTTGATCCTTTAGTAGGACTTTATGGTGCTTTCATCATGGGGCTAGTTACCGCTTTATTTGGCGGAAGACCAGGAATGATTTCAGGTGCTACTGGAGCTATGGCTGTTGTTATGGTGCATATGATTCAAAAAGGAAACGAAGTTGGCCTAGCATTAGAGTCTCCTGTTCAATATTTAGGACTTCAATGGCTATTTATCACATTACTTCTTGTTGGTGTAATTCAGATAATGGCGGGAGTTCTCCGACTTGGAAAATTTGCCAGACTTATTCCACATCCTGTAATGATGGGATTCGTAAATGGTTTAGCTATTGTTATTTTCCTTTCACAACTTGGACTTTTTAAAGAGAGTAAGGGATCTGTTCCTCAATGGCTTACAGGAATGGACTTATGGGTAATGCTCGGGTTAGTTGGACTAACAATGGGTATTATGTACGGACTTCCAAAGTTGACTAAAAAACTTCCTGCTGCACTTATTGCAATTATAGTTGTTGCATCTATTACTATCTTCGGAAAACTCGATGTAAGCACTGTAGGCTCTTTCATTCGTGATGGAGGTGGAAGTGGGTTAAAAGGTTCTCTTCCTGTTTTCCAAACTCAAATCTTCGGGTTTATAGACACAATTTCCGAACATTGGGATTTAATTATTTCAACAGCTTTTATCCTTGCTGCAGTTGGATTAATCGAGTCATTGATGACTTTAAACTTAATTGATGAAATGACCGAAACTCGTGGTAGTGGAAACCGCGAATGTGTTGCACAGGGAGGTGCCAACATTTTAAACGGTCTATTCGGTGGAATGGGTGGTTGTGCAATGATTGGTCAATCGATTATCAACGTAAGCTCAGGTGGTAGAGGAAGACTTTCTGGAACAGTTGCAGCTGTAGCTCTACTCTGCTTTATTTTATTTGGTGCTCCGTTAATTGAGCAAATCCCTATCGCAGCATTAGTTGGGGTTATGTTTATGGTAGTTATAGGCACTTTTGCTTGGAGTAGTTTTAGAATTTTAAACAAGATTCCAATTGCAGACGCTATTGTTCTTATCACAGTTTCTGTAGTAACAGTATGGCAAGATTTGGCAATTGCAGTTTTTGTTGGAGTTATCATGAGTGCACTTGTTTTTGCTTGGAAAAGCGCAACTCGTATTAGAGCTCGGAAAAGAACTAAAGCAGACGGAACTAAAGTTTATGAAATTTGGGGCCCTTTATTTTTCGGTTCTACTACTGCATTCAATAGTAAATTTGACGTTTCTACAGATCCTGATTCAATTGAAATAGACTTTATAGAATCTAAAATTTCTGACCATTCTGGTGTTGAAGCCCTTCGAAATATTGCGAATAAATATTTAGACAGTGGCAAGAAAATTAAACTTACTCACCTCAGCCCATATTGTAAAGCACTCCTTTTAAAGTGGAATCCAGAGTTTGAAACAATTATAGAAAATTCTGTAGAAGATCCTCGTTACTACGTAGTAACAGATACGTTAGATGCTGAAATTTAGAAAACCTATTTCTTTCGAGTAAAGCGATACTCCATCTTTTCATTTTCACCAAGCACTGTGCCTTCTATCCAAGTATGAAGTGATTTATCATTCACATATTTGTAGGCTATTCGCTTAGGGAATTCCCTACTCTTATTTTCAAAAATAAATTCTTTCTTTTTTGAAGAAACCAGGTTGTAACTAACGCGTTCTTCTGGAGTTTGGTCTATTGATATCACCGTCAAACGAATATCGTTGTGTATCTTCTGAAGCAACATTTTTTCAGCAAATACGGTATCTTTTTTATATAAACGAAAACTGAATCCATTAAAAGTGTTTCCGTCTTTTTTCCTCCACAAATCTCGAGATAACATATCATCTTCTTTGTTTTCCCAAATACCTAAAAGCCAATTCAAGTCGGCTAACCCTTCAGTCTTTGCAACTGATTGTGATTCAGATTGATATTCTTCTATTGAACCCTCAGTGTCAATCTTATCACTTAATATATTGTCCTTACAGCTCACCATTAATAGTAAAACAAGCAACAAAAGAAAACGACTTTTCATAGAAATATAATTTGAGGTTGAAATTATAAAATATTTATTAAATGTTTTTGAAGAGTAATAGGAAATAACACCTACAATCTTGTTCTCATTCTCCCATATTTATTGCTTTAGAAATATTGAGAAACAATTTGATAAATGCTATTCATTTTAAAGAATACGAAGCCCGTTTTTAACTTTCTTATCAGAGGAGAGTAAAGTAACTTTTTCCCCCTCTACCGCACCTAATATAAGACATTCACTCATAAAGTTAGCAATTTGTTTCTTAGGAAAGTTTACCACTGCAACCACCTGTTTACCCACAAGTTCGTCTTTAGAATATAGAACTGTAATTTGAGCCGAAGTTTTTCGAACGCCTATTTCTTCACCAAAATCAATGACTAACTGATATGAAGGATTGCGAGCTTCAGGAAAATCATTAGCTTCAATGATAGTTCCTACTCTCATTTCTACCTTTTCAAAGTCGGCCCAAGAAAGATTGTTAGTCATGTCTTATTGAAAGTTTCTTAATCATTTCTGAAGAAGTTCCTCCTTGATCTGCACCATAAACGTCTACTAGCAAACCTTTTCTACCACCTTTAGTCTCTATTAAATAGAGAATGGTATTGTCTCCAGGATCTGACATTCCCTCAAAACGATAGTATTTCACAACATCCAAGTCGCCTGCTTTCCATTTCATTTTTAATGATTTGGACTCTATACCTTCGGCAACTAGATTGAAGTCTTCTGTAAAACCTTTATTCTGTAAATCTTCAATTGCAACAGAAAGAGATGGATATGATTTTCTCATGATATATATATTTTCACCGAAAGTTAATGTAGAAAACATATAAAAACAAAGATTTATGTATACTTTAGGAAAGTTAGTTTTTTGAAACCTGTCAAATATATATTTATAAGCCCTTATTAAAAATAAGTTTTACTCCTCGATATAATGGTGTAAATAACAGTTTCAAAAACTGTAACTTTGGCTAAATACTTCACTATTGAAATAGATAAAAAAAATGGCACGAACTGAATCTAATATGCTTCCCTTAGGAACCAAAGCTCCCGATTTCACTCTTCTAGATTCAATTAGCTTGAATCTGGTTTCTCTAAAAGATATTCGTGGTGAAAAAGGTACGGTTGTTATGTTTATTTGTAATCACTGTCCTTATGTTAAACATGTCAATGAAGAACTTGTTAGAGTATGTAATGACTATCGTGTGACTGGGTTTGGATTTGTAGCGATTAGCAGCAACGATGTTGAAAAATATCCGGAAGATTCACCTAAAGAAATGTGGCGAACTGCTCAAAGATTAGGCTATCCTTTTCCTTACCTATATGACGAAACACAAGAAGTAGCAAAGGCATATGATGCAGCATGTACACCTGACTTTTATTTATTCGACTCGGAATTAAAACTGGTTTATCGGGGGCAATTAGACAATTCAAGACCTGGAAATAGCATTCCTGTAAACGGACGGGACTTACGTGAAGCCTTAGATAATATTCTAAATAACAACCAACAGAGAGATATTCAAAAGCCAAGCATGGGTTGTAATATCAAATGGAAGGAATAATCTTAAAAAAGAAATTGGTTAACTGTTACTCTCTTCGAGGTTCAATTAACCAATTTTCTATACTCTTAAAATAGTTTTAATACTATTTCACATTCATCAGCTCTACGTCAAATATTAAAGTAGCTCGAGGAGGTATAACTCCACCTGCACCTCTTTCTCCATAAGCCAAATGTGAAGGAATCACAAAACGAGCTTTATCACCAACTTGAAGCAATTGAATACCTTCATCCCATCCTTCAATTACTTGGCCACGACCTAATAGAAACTCGATTGGTTCTTTTCTCTTGTATGAAGAATCAAACACAGTTCCGTCTGTCAACATTCCTTTATAATGAACAGAAACTGTTTTCCCTTTTTCAGCTTTTTTACCGTCGCCCTGAAGGATTCTCTTATAAAGAAGACCTGAGTTTGTTTTATCAAACCCTTCAGAGATTTTTTTGATTTCCTCTTCTTCTTGTTGTTTTAATTTAGCAATTCGTTTTTCTCTTTCACCTGTAAAAGTTCTGAAAGCTTCAATTGCATTCCACTTTTCTGCTTCTTCACCAACTCTAAGGATTTCTACTTTTTGCATTGTGTCTCCTTGAGCAACATTATCTACAACATCCTGACCTTCTACTACGTTTCCGAAAACAGTGTGCTTTCCGTCTAACCATGGTGTAGCAACGTGAGTGATAAAAAACTGACTTCCGTTTGTAGCTGGCCCAGCATTAGCCATAGACAAAACACCTGGAGTATCATGTTTAAGTTCTGGATGGAACTCATCTTCAAAATTGTAACCAGGACCTCCAGCGCCGGTGCCATTTGGATCTCCACCTTGAATCATGAAATCTGGAATAACTCTATGAAATTTAATTCCATCGTAGTAAGGTTTTCCTTGTGGCTTAGCACTATTCTCCATTTTTCCTTCTGCTAAAGAAACGAAGTTCCCTACTGTTCCTGGTGTTTCCTTATGAGTTAACTTTATAAGGATTTCTCCTTTTTCTGTGGTGATTTTTGCGTAAATTCCGTCTTGCATTATTTTTTATTTTTAATGAAAGTGCAAAGTTACCTAATTCTAAATTCAGAAGTAACAAAATGTAACAAAACCGATTGCTATTCGTCTTACAAATAACAACCACCAAAAATTAATTCGTGTCTCATATACTCACAATTTCAAATCTCACTAAAAAATTTGGCTCTTTAACAGCCGTAGACCATCTTTCTTTCACTATTGAAAAAGGTAATGTTTACGGAATTCTCGGTCCAAACGGAAGTGGAAAAAGCACCACATTAGGTATTGTGCTAAATGTAGTTAATAAAACTTCTGGTGAATTCTCTTGGTTTAACGGAAGCTTATCCACTCACGACGCACTCAAAAAAGTAGGTGCAATCATTGAGCGGCCAAATTTTTACCCTTATATGACTGCTAAACAAAACTTAGAATTGGTTTGCAGAATTAAGGAAGTTCCATTTGATAAAATAGCTGAAAAACTTGAGTTAGTAGGCCTTTTAGATAGACAAAACAGTAAGTTCAGTGGGTTCTCCCTGGGAATGAAGCAACGTCTTGCTATCGCTTCTGCTTTACTTAATGATCCTGAAATTTTAATTCTAGATGAACCCACCAATGGACTAGATCCACAAGGAATTCATCAAATTCGGGAAATTATTAAAACTATTGCGGCCAAGGGAACCACAATCCTACTTGCTTCACACCTACTCGATGAAGTTGAAAAAGTTTGTACTCACGTTGTAATACTCAGAAAAGGAGTAAGTATTTACTCTGGGAGCGTAGATGCTATGAACGCTAGCCATGGATTTCTCACAATGCAATGCAACAATATTGACGCACTCCAAAATGCACTGAAAGGAAATCCCTCCTTTGGCAATATTAAAAGAGAAGGCGAATCACTTATTGTCTATTTAAATGAGCCCATGGACGCTTCGGAAGTGAACAAACTTCTATTTGAAAAAGGCATTGTACTTTCTCATCTTGTAAAACGCAAAGAAAGTTTGGAAGAACAATTCTTGGAGCTAACTAAACAAATCTAATTTCAATGTTACGACTACTTAATATAGAACTCCAGAAACTTCGTTATAACCGTTCAGCTAAGGTTATTTCGATTATATATTTTGTGTTAATCACCTTTATTGCACTCATTGCTTCCATAGAATTCAATTTTGGAGACTTCCATTTTAGGGTTGCAGATCAAGGAATATTCAACTTTCCTTTTATTTGGCACTTTAATACTTATATGGCAGCCATCCTAAAGCTATTCTTAGCCATTGTTATTGTTTCCTTGATGAGTAATGAATATAGTTATCGCACACTAAAGCAAAACCTTATTGATGGCCTTAGCAAAAAGGAGTTTGTGCTTTCTAAATTTCTTACCGTGCTTTTGTTTGCAAGCATTTCTACCATATTCATATTTATAGTAACATTAATCCTAGGTTTAAGTTTTTCCGATTATAATGAAATAGGAATAATTTTTAGCGATTTGGAATATATTGCAGCGTATTTTATAAAACTCGTTGCCTTTTTCTCTCTTTGTTTATTCCTAGGAGTATTGGTTAAGCGCTCTGCCTTTGCACTTGGATTCTTAATTGTTTGGCAAGTAATTGAATGGTTATTATACGGCCTAATGAAATGGCAGTTCTTTAGAGATACTGAAATTGCAGATAAAGTAGCTTTGTTTTTTCCCCTAAATGCAATGGCGAACCTAATAAAAGAACCGTTTAGCCGCTTAGGAGTTATTCAAACCGCTGCAAACCAATTAGGCGAAAATTTTACAAAGGATTATGCAGTTGGTTGGTTAAACATCCTAATTGTAATTGTATGGACGTTTTTATTCGTCTATTGGTCATATGCAATCCTAAAGAAAAGAGATTTATAACTTATAAACTCACAAATAATCATTTGACATAGCTTAACGGTATACTTTAATTCAATATTAATTCACCAATTACTTAAAAGTTGATATCTTGGCATTTCTTTTAAAATCTGATAAAATGAAAAAGATATTCTTCTTATTGTTGCTATTACCTTTACATCTTTTTGCTCAAGAAGCTCCTTCTTCTGAGCAATTTTGGAATAATTTAAAATCACATTGCGGTAAAGCTTATGAGGGCGTGATTACAGCTGGTGGTAAGGAAGGTGATGGTTTTATGGGAGAAAAACTTGTAATGCATGTAAGAAGTTGTGAAGAAAATATCATCCGCGTTCCGTTTTTTGTAGGTGAAAATAGATCAAGAACTTGGGTATTAACCTTACAAGATGACAATCGCATCCTTCTAAAGCACGATCATCGTCACGAAGATGGAACTGAAGAAGATGTTACTCAATACGGAGGGTTAAGCTCTAATACTGGTTTACCTAATATTCAGTTTTTTCCTGCAGACCAACATACAAGCAATATGCTTCCTTTAGCTTCTACAAATGTTTGGTGGTTTACACTTGATGATACTTCAATGACCTACAATTTACGTAGAATTGGGAGCGACAGAGTATTTACTGTAAAATTCGATTTAACTAAAGAAGTTGAAACTCCTGCAGCACCGTGGGGGTACGAGAAGTGAGATGTGAGA
>DATGMT010000132.1:0-18756 GCA_035307265.1 Aequorivita sp. | reverse complement strand
AACCCTTACTCCTCGTGAAGCAGACGTAATTCGTTTATACTTTGGGCTTGGTGAACAACAACCAATGACTTTAGAAGAAATTGGCGAAACGTTTGACCTAACTCGTGAACGTGTTCGACAAATCAAAGAAAAAGCAATTAGAAGACTAAACCACACTTCAAGAAGCAAAATATTGATGACCTATTTAGGATAATCATACTACACTTTCCAAAACCTCCGAAACACCCTCGGAGGTTTTTTTTATATAGAAAATTTAAACCCATTGTAAGCACTCACCTATCCCGTTTTCAATTCGACCAAATCCAAACTAATAACTACCTTTGCGAAAAACTTATAAAAATATGAGTAATCCAATTATAGCTCCTTCTGTTCTAGCAGCAGATTTCGCAAACCTTCAGCGCGATATAGAAATGATTAACAACAGTGATGCTGATTGGTTTCATATAGACATCATGGATGGTGTTTTTGTACCAAACATATCGTTTGGTATGCCTGTTCTAAAAAGCATAGCGAAACACGCTAAAAAACCTTTAGACGTACACTTAATGATAGTAGATCCCGATCGATATATCAAAACATTTGCAGAATTAGGCTCAAACATACTCACCGTTCACTATGAAGCATGCACGCACCTTCATAGAACCTTGCAAGCTATTAAGGCTGAAGGTATGCAAGCAGGTGTTGCCATCAATCCTCACACAAATGTTTCGCTCTTGGAAGACACTATCAATGATATCGACTTGGTTTGCTTAATGAGTGTAAATCCAGGTTTTGGTGGACAAAGTTTTATTGAAAACACCTATAAAAAAATCAAACAGCTCAAGCAAATCATCATAAAAAACAACGCTTCAACAAAAATAGAGATTGATGGAGGCGTAACAGATCAAAATGCCAGACAATTAATTGACGCAGGTGCAAATGTTTTAGTGGCCGGAAGTTTTGTTTTTGGATCAACCAACCCTACCGAAACCATCAGCAATCTTAAAAAAATAGCTTAAAAATAATTTAATGTCTTTAACAAACTCCTACGACGTTTTAATCATAGGTGCAGGCCCTATAGGTATTGCCTGCGCCCTACAATGTAAACAAAACAACCTTTCCTATGTAGTGGTTGAAAAAGGAGCTTTGACAAACTCGATTTATAACTACCCGTTGAATATGACCTTCTTTTCCACTTCCGAAAAGTTAGAGATCAACGATATCCTTTTTATTAGTCACAATCCAAAACCCAATAGAAATGAAGCTTTAGAATACTACAGAAGGGTTGCAACTTCAAACGAACTCCAAGTAAACTTATATGAAAAGATTAATTCTGTTAGAAAAGTGGACGATGAGTTTGAGGTGATTTCTGAAAAAAGAACTTACAGGAGTAGTAATGTAATTATAAGCACTGGATTTTATGACATCCCACAGTTACTGAACATTCCTGGGGAAAATTTAGATAAAGTTTCTCATTATTATAAGGAAGCTCATCCTTTTGTAATGCAAAAAGTGATTGTTGTGGGCGCTAGCAACTCCTCCGTAGACGCTGCATTAGAAGTTTGGAGAAAGGGTGGAGAGGTTACTATGGTCGTTAGAGGCTCTGAAATAGGCGAACGCGTAAAGTATTGGGTGAAACCTGATATCGAAAACAGAATTAAAGAAGGAAGCATTAAAGCCTATTTCAACTCTGAAATAGAAGAAATCAAGGACACAGAAGTCATCATAAACACTCCTAACGGAAAGAAAACAATCGAGAACGACTTTGTTATTGCTTTAACGGGCTATCGTCCAAACTTTGATCTCTTAGAAAAGATTGGGGTTACATTATCTAAGGACGAAAAAAAACTCCCTACTTATAATCCAAATACAATGGAAACCAATATAGAAAACTTGTATTTGGCTGGAGTAATATGTGGAGGAATGGAAACTCATAAATGGTTTATAGAAAACTCAAGAGTTCATGCCGAAATTATAGTTGAAAACATAGTTTCAAAAAGGCAGTGATATTTGAAACATATTTAGAATTGAAAATCAAGTTCAATTCCTCCACATAAAACATCTACTTTTTCTAGTGGTCCATATCTTTGTGATCGTCTACTACTTTCGGGTCACGATATTTACAACATGGATCGATTTCATCATAAACCGAATTTAATGCTTTAATATCTTGAGTGTCATGACCACTATCGGCAATACTTTGCTGAATTTTAGTCAAGTCTGTTCTACCTTCGTTATAGATAATTTTAAGTTCATGGGTTCGTACGTCCCAAGTGGCAGATTTAACTCCTTTTGCTTGAACAGCAGCCTTCTCAATTCGCTCTTTACACATTCCACACACACCATCTACTTCAAGAGTAGCTCTTGCAATTTTATTTTGTGAAAAGCCTGAAACACCGATGAACATTATAGTTGCTATTACTAATAGTTTTCTCATAATTAATTTAGTTTTAAATATTGATTTTTAAGTTATATAGTTTGTTTAGTTAATTCTAAAACGAAGACCTGCATAATAGGAGCTCCCGTATATTGGTCCATATACATAAGTTGTATCAAAATTTGAACCGAAAGGGTTATCGCTCCCTACTACTGGGTTACTTTGTTTTACGTTTGTAATATTTTCTCCACCAACATATAGTTCAAATTTAGAAGAGAACACTTTTGTTATTTGAGCATTCAATGTAGAAAAACTCGATGAAAACTCTGACAAACCAATAGTATTTAAGTATGTCTCGTTTGAAGCAAAGCGCTGCTCTCCAATGTAGTTATAGGTAGCATCAAACTTCCAATTATCTCCTTTTGAATCTATTTTGGTTTCATAGGAAGTATTCATGAAAAATCTATGATTAGGAGTAAGTGGTGTTTGCTTCTTTCCACTTAAATAAGTGGTTTCTACGTCAAAATATTTATAAGCTAATCGGATATCAAATCTATCAAAAGGAGTATAATTCACTTCTGCTTGGAAATTACTTGAATAGCTACTACCAACTAAGTTATAGAAACTTATTTCAGTTGGATTTTCCCAATCAACAACAATTTGATTTTCGAAATCGGTTCTGTAGTAATCTAAAGTAATATCTCCTTTTCTATTAAAAAGATTAAAGCCTTGCATATAAGAAATACCGTAGTTCCATGCAATTTCAGGGTCTAATCCATAAATCTTTCCTCCATCCCGAATTAGATTTAAGGTGCGTGAGGTTGCAAAAAACTGTTGGTTTTCTGCAAAGATATTTGCGCTTCTTTTACCTCTTCCTGCCGAAACTCTAAATGCTGAACGATCCCAAGGCGTGTATCTCAAGTGAAATCTAGGTGTTACAAAAGCGCCTAAAGTATTGTGAACATCAGCTCTAATTCCAGCACTAAAATTCAAATCGCCCATGTTGTCAAAATTGTACTCAAAAAATGCACCGGCTGAATTTTCTGTTCGGCTAAAACTTTCTGTCAGTACTAACTCTTCGTAGTTATCATAAGTAGCACTCAAACCCGTTTTAATTTTATGCCGAGAATCACTAATTATAGAATTATACAACAAACTAACATATAAACTATTGTGCTGAATATTGTAATCATTTAGTCCGAAATACGATTCTTGGTCGTGATGACTATAAGCTATCTGTACCCCTCCTGTGCGCCATGGAAGATCTGGGTTTACAAAAGCAAATTTTCCCGACACATCAACTCGCTGCGATTTAATTTCACTTCCCCAAGCATTAGTAGTACCTCTGTCAGTTTTTGGATCAAACAAAACTTGTCCTGTTTGCTTTTCATCATTCAGATATCTGAAGTTTAAAAAACCTACATATCCATTTTCTTGATCTGTATATTGCCAGCGATTCATCACATTAATTTGCTGCATCAGCGGCATATCGAGAAAAGAGTCGTCATTTTTATCAAACTCAGCTTCTCTCATATTACCATGGATATACAGTCCTGTACTCCATCGCTCGGTAACTTTTGTGTTTAAATGAGTGTTTAGTTCAAATCGACCATCTCCAGATCCATATGCATTTACAAAAACTCGATCATCTGTTAGTGGCTTTTGCATTTCAGCATTAATTTGTCCTGCGATACTTTCATATCCATTTACAACACTTCCAGATCCTTTTGTAATTTGAATGCTCTCCACCCAAGTTCCAGGAATAAAACTCATTCCGTATATCTGTGATGCACCACGAATACTCGGAACATTTTCTGTAGTAATTAAAATATAAGGACTTGTTAGCCCAAGCATTTTAATATGCTTTGTTCCTGTTAGAGCATCAGCAAAGTTAACGTCAATAGAAGGGTTTGTTTCAAAGCTTTCAGCCAAGTTGCAACATGCAGCCTTTAGCAATTCAGCACTGCTTACATTAATTACATTTTGCTGTTCTAAAAACGAACGAGAGCTAGCTTTTTGTCGCGAAGTAACAACCACTTCATCCAAATCTGACGTTGGACTTAAGGTATGTCTTATTAGTTTAGGAGAGGTAACAGAAACCGTGTCGGTTCTATATCCAATAAAACTAATAACAAGTTTATTGTATTCTTGCTTATAAGGAAGTTCAAACTTTCCATCAAAATCAGTAACTGTTCCAACAGAACTATCTAACCAATATACGTTAGCACCTCCTAATTGAACTTCTTTATTATTTACATTTTCGGAAATAACACCAGATATTTTTTCTTGCGAGAAGAGAAACAAAGGAGTTAGAAGAAATATAGTTAGTATCTTTTTCATTAGTATTTTTTAAATTGTTTTAATCAATTTTCGCACCTCTTAATCTTAGCGCATTAGCAATAACCGAAACCGAACTAAAGCTCATAGCTAAGGCAGCAATCATAGGCGATAATAATATTCCGAAAAGAGGGAATAATACTCCAGCCGCTACTGGAACACCGAGCGTATTGTAAATCATCGCAAAAAACAAATTCTGTTTAATATTAGTCATTACTTTTTCACTCAAATGGTATGCTTTTACAATTCCATGAAGATCTCCTTTAACTAAAGTAACACCTGCACTTTCAATAGCTACGTCTGTTCCTGTTCCCATTGCAATACCCACATCACTTTTTGCTAAGGCCGGTGCATCATTTATTCCATCACCTGCCATGGCAACTTTTTTGCCTTCTGCTTGAAGTTTTTCTACCATTTCTAATTTATCCTGCGGAAGCATTTCGGCTTTAAATTCGGATAGATTCATTTCTTTAGCAACAGCTTTGGCAGTATCGTGGTTATCTCCAGTTAGCATAATTACAGAAACTCCTTTCTTTTGAAGTTCTACTATCGACTGCTTACTAGTTTCCTTAATCTTATCGGCAACCACAACAAATCCCACAACTTTTCCATCTACTGAAAGCATTGGAACTGTTTTACCTTTCTTTTGTTCTTCCTGAATTTTATGTTGAAGTTGATTAGATAATTTAGCTCCTGCTTCTTCCATCATCTTATCATTACCCAATGCAAGTTTCTTTCCGTCAACTACTCCCGTAACACCTTTCCCTGTCACCGAATTAAAATCAGAAACTTGTAAAACTTCAATGTCTTTCTCTTTTCCATATTTCACTGTAGCATCGGCCAATGGATGTTCACTATGTTGGTTTAAAGAAACAATACATTGGAGCACTTGTTCTTCCGAGAACTCTTCTTCGAAACCTACTTTCTCAACAGATGGCTTACCTTCTGTGATTGTTCCTGTTTTATCAATTATCAAAACATCTATCTGACTTAAAGTTTCTAAAGACTCAGCATCTTTAATAAGGACGCCATTTTGTGCACCTTTCCCAACTCCAACCATAACCGACATGGGAGTTGCGAGACCTAAAGCACATGGACAAGCAATAATTAACACCGCAATTGCATTTACTAAAGCATACACATAGGCAGGTTCAGGACCGAATATTGCCCAAACTATAAATGTGATTACAGAAATCAAAACAACTATCGGCACAAACCATCCAGAGATTTTATCGGCTAATTTTTGAATTGGAGCACGGCTTCTACTTGCTTTATTAACCATCTCAATAATTTGAGAAAGAAGTGTGTCGCTACCTATTTTTTCAGCTTTCATTACAAAAGTCTGCTTTCCATTAATTGTTCCTGCACTCACCTTATCTCCTTTAGTCTTTTGAACAGGAACAGGCTCACCTGTTATCATTGCTTCATCTATCGAACTTTCTCCTTCTAAAATTTTACCGTCAACAGGTATTTTATCGCCAGGTTTTACTCTTAGGTGATCTCCCACTTCTATTCGATCTATAGCTATAACCTCCTCCTTGCCATCGACAATTCGAACAGCTTTATTTGGAGCTAGTTTAAGAAGTTCTTTTACGGCTGAATTGGTTTTATTATGTGCTCGTGCTTCTAGAACTTGCCCCATTAAAACCAGCGTCAAGATCACTGATGCTGCTTCAAAATAAACATGAACTGTCCCTGATTCTGATTTAAACTGATCGGGAAAAAAATCAGGAAACAGAAGACCAAAAAGACTAAAAACCCATGCAACTCCTGCTCCAATACCAATTAGAGTGAACATATTTAGATTCCATGTTTTAATAGATCGATATGCTCGTTCGAAGAACATCCACGTTGCCCAAAAAACCACAGGAATAGACAGCCCAAATTGAATCCAATTCCAAGTCTTTAAATCCAATATATCATATAAAGGATTGTTTGGAATCATCTCTGACATTGCAATAATGAAGATTGGAAAAGTGAAGGCTATAGCAACCCAAAATTTCTTAAGTAGATCCTTATAGGTTTTATTTTCTTCAGAATTTTCCACTTCCATTGGAACTAAGTCCATCCCACACTTTGGGCAATCTCCTGGATCATCACTAATTACCTCAGGATGCATCGGACAAGTATATTTTGTAGGAGCCGAAGAAGTTTTAGCTTCAGGAACTAAGTCCATTCCACAAACTGGGCAGTCGCCGGGCTTATCATAGGTTTTATCGCCTTCACAATGCATCGGGCAATAAAACGTGGTGCCTTCACTTTGTGAGGCTCTTCGAGCTTCTTTTTTCTGTTGATGTCTTTTTTCAGCTCCTTTATCATCAGGCATCGCAATAGTGTAGGTTCCGCCATCATCTTCAAAAGCTTTCTGAAAAACCTTTAAAGATACAGGGCTTTCCATTTCAACAGCAGCTTCCCCTTTTTCTAAATCAACAGTAGCTTTAGAGACTCCTTGAATTCCATTCAAAATACTCTCCACATGGCTTTGGCAGCCACTACATGTCATTCCATATATTTTATAATGTTGATTTAGGCTATTTGAATGGCTCTTCACAGAAATGCTGTATCGATCACCATCTGCCGCCAATGCTTTTTGAAATTTTTCTAGAGGGATATGACTATTCATCTCAATTGTAGCCTCTCCATTTTCTAGATTAACCGTTGCTTTTGAAACACCTTCAACTTCATTTAAAGTTTTTTCCACATGACTTCTACAGCCATTGCAGGTCATTCCATAAACAGCGTAGGTATGTGTCATCTTGTTAACCTTAGGTTCCTGTGTTTCTTCTTCTGTTAACTCAGTTATGCTGTATCTATCACCATCTTTTTTCAAAGCTTGTTGAAACACTTCTAAAGCAATATGGCTTTTCATTTCTATAGTAGCTTCAGCTTTTTCTAGGTTTACAGACGCCCTTAAAACACCTTCAACTTCATTAAGGCTCTTCTCTACATGGCTTCTGCAGCCATTACAAGTCATTCCGTGTATTTTATATGTATGGGTCATTTGATTATACTTAAGTATTGATTAAATTAAAAGAAATTAAGTTTCTATTAAAGATAACTATATAACCGAATGTCTAACTACCGCTAAAATTATACTTAGAGGACGTTTAGATATTCGTTGAATGTTCGAAAAATAGTATACATGAAAGTTTGATTTGAATTGATTACTCCATAGGTGTTGGAAATAAAATCGTTTCTTCTGCTAAGACAGAAGTTTTCAAATCAAGAAAGTTTCGTAGAGGATATTCAAATCCCGTTCGAGAGGAGGAGGATTATAAGTAACAAAGAAGTTTTTTTCTTCTAAAGATATTTCAACTTCTTGTATCGCAATTACGGGTATATGTGTAGCGACAAAAACTTGGTCTAAGTCATGGCTAAATGAAGCTTTCGCAAAGTTATCGTCAATCTGTATTTTAGTTACTTGGTTTTGGCAACAACCCTGAGTTTCCGCAGCACCTCCTTCTACTTCACAGTCATCAGACAAATCGCTAGTACCCATTTCGCAAGACAGATGAGCCTCGCCAATAGTTAATTGCGACATGATTTCCATGCCTTCACAATAATGCTGTGCATAAGCAACACCTGAGCTGCTAGCAAGCATTAAAACCGATAGAAATATAGAAATTGCCTTTCTCATTAATCAACAAAGATAAGAAAAAGTTACATCAAAAAAGGCTAGTTATTACCCTTGGAACAACTAGCCTTTTAAAAGAAATTAAATGATCTTATTTTGTAGCAACAATTTCAGAGTCTACTCTACCACATCTCAACATTTTGTCACCAAAGTATGGGTTTAGAACATCTTTACTTGTGCTCAACCAGTATGCACCTTTATTATTAAATGCCATAGGACAGTATTGTTTGTAGATTGCTCCAGACGCTATAGTTCCTTGGAGAGTTTTCTCCATCCAATCATTAACATGCTCAAAGTGTTTACGTTGAACCTCAATATCTTCATTTTCTGCCATTGTAACGAGCGACTTCATGATGCTATCATCAACCTGCATTCCCATCTCTTCAATCACCGCTATAAGTTTAGCAGATTCATTAGCCGTTTTAGCTTCATCCGTATTAATTAGAGTATTGGTAACTTGAATATACTGTTTGAATACAGACGCAATTTTTTCGTCATTAAATTCGGCTTTAATATCTGAAACAGCATAAACCTCTTTTGAATCAGCAGAGTTGTCGACTGTTACTACTTCTGGCTCGGCATTTTTTGCATTGTCTTTACATGAAAACAAAACTGTTGTACCTAGAGCTAATAATAGAATGGATATTTTTTTCATTTTAATTGATTTATAATTTTTAGTGAAAACTTTTTATTTCTATAATTCAACATTTTCCATTCGGATAATGCCGACCGCAAATATATCAAAATTCACTTGAACTTATACTTCTGGAAATAAAACGCAGGAAGCAAGATTAATATGAATATAGGCTGAATTAGAAACCTTCTAACATAAAAGAGTAGGAATTGGTCCGTTCCTTCACCTGAAGTGTATATTATAAAACTAAACGTTGCAAATAACACCAAAAACAACACTCCATATAAAACTAAAGAGAGTTTAACTATCTCTCTATCTTTAAACACAAACCACAGAATCCCTAACGATATAATGGTATTTAACATAAAGCGAAACACAACCCCAAGCTGTAGTTTAAATAAATCCATTGAAGGCAAAGGCAAGTTTTTATAATCCGCTTTAAAATAATGCAATAACGGATCATAAAACAGAGCTTCTTCAAAAGCTCTAATCAAGATGAGCAAAATAAAGAGGCAACCAACAATCAGTAATATGAATACGTTTTTCACTCTTCAGATTTTGGATTTAACATTCTAACCCAAGCAATCCACAGAAGAAAAACCATTCCATAGATTATTGCTGGAAACACAACTGAATGCAACACCTCTTGATGCTGAGGATACTTATAAAGTGCTATTACTAAAATGCTAATCCGTATTAAGTTTACTACATAAACTAGCACCATTCCAACCAACAGAAACAAAAATGTCTTCTTGAATTTTTCAGCAAATGCTATAACAAAAGAAACAAAAAGGATAATAACGCTAATCGAGTTACAACCTTCCACTATATTAACTGTACTGGTTTCTTTAATCGTTAGATACACTCCTTCGCGAGCGTGGTTTTCAAATAAAATAGTATTATATCCTAATGTTTCAAGAATAGCTGCACTTTGTCGCGCTACTAGGTTGGTAAAGTAGTCAGGAAAGTAGCCGCTGTTTATGGATATCTTTAAATAAAAAGAATAAAGGACACTCAACAATAAATAAGAGCCTAAAAACAGTACCACAAACCGAATTACCGATTTATACTTAATAAAAATGTCTTTCAAAACTTTAAGAATTTTTAACAAATATAAGATATTTTGTCTTTGAACTTCATTCAACTTTAAAATACCTTTACAATCATAAATCCCCTTAAAAAACGATATGTCCTTTAGCCATTTAAAATCGAAAATAGAATCTATACTTTCCCAAGAAAGCACGAATTCTCAACAAAAACTAACAGAAGTTTGTAAACTACTACAGAGTTCTATTGGCTACTATGATTGGGTAGGTTTTTATTTTGCAGACCACGAGAAAAAAACTTTACACCTCAAAGCTTTTGCAGGAGAACCATCTGATCACACAGTTATTCCGTTTGGAAAAGGCATTTGTGGCCAAGTGGCAGTTTCGAATTCAAATTTTGTAGTGCCCGATGTAAAAGCACAAGACAACTATATTGCTTGTAGTATTTCAGTGAAATCTGAAATAGTGATTCCTCTTTTTAAAGATGGCGTAAACATTGGACAAATAGACATCGATTCACACACGGCAGATCCCTTTTCAGTTGAAGATGAAAGATTTCTTGAGTGGGTAAACAGCGAAGTTTCTAAAATTTTAGAGTGATTACATTCCGGTTCTAATTGCTTCCACAGGATCGAGTTTAGAAGCCGATATAGCAGGCAGAATCCCCGATATCAATCCAATAGCTGCAGATATTGCTGTGCCTATAAACATGTTCCAAGGAGATAACACAAAATCGAAATCGCCTGTAAATTGCGATGCAATTAACGATACAATATAAACAAGCACCAATCCAATTAATCCTCCAATAATTGCGAGGATTACAGCTTCAAATAAAAACTGAAATAGAATAAATTTATTTTTTGCTCCTAAAGATTTTTGAATCCCAATTAGGTTGGTGCGTTCTTTAACACTCACAAACATAATATTCGCAATCCCGAAACCTCCTACCAACAGCGAAAACCCACTAATAATAAGCCCAATCACGTTCATGCTTCCTGTGATTTCATCAATGAAATCTGTCAACCCCTTCATTTCATTGATAAAGAAATTATCTATTTGATCTGGTTTCAATCCGCGTTTGAGCCGAAGTTGTTGAGCAATCATGGCCTTAACCTCAGCGGGATCGGCTTTCTTTTGAGGTTTTACAACTATTTGTGGGAAAGTGCTTTTATTATTATCGCCATAAATCCTTCTAACCACATTCACGGGCACCCATACAGAAGTATCTTTAGAGTTGCCAAAAATCCCTGCACCTTCTTTCTCTGTTACACCAATTACATTGAACTTCCTTCCATAAATTCGAACTGTTTTCCCGATAGCGCTTTGTGTATTTCCAAACAGTTTATTAGCAATTTCATGGCCTATCACAACAACCATAGATCCGCTATTAGATTCCGAAGCATTAAAAAATCTTCCTTCGCTTAACTTCAAACTTTCTATTTCATAATAGCTTTCGGTTACTGCACCTACTGGAACATTATCTACTTGATTGTCTTCAAACTTAACCGACTCGTTTGGAACATTAAGCGTAAAAGTAACTGCTTCAAGATTTGGTGTATTTCGTTCTAAATATTGAAACTCATCATAAGTAACATCTGGAAACTGTTGCCATTTCCACTGTGGAATATCTGTTGGCCCAAAATTCACACGCATTATAATCATTGTGGTGTTATCTAAACCACTTATACTGCCTTCAATCTCTCTTTTTAATGAGTCAACTGCTGCCAACACGGCGATTATAGAAAAGATACCGATTGTAACTCCAACCAATGAAAGGAATGTGCGCAATTTATTATTCTTCAGCGCACTAATTGCAAAATTGAAACTCTCTTTTAATACTCTAAGGTAAATCAGCATTTAATCTATTTTATCATTGATTTAAGCGAAGCTTTCCGGTTTTCAGAAATCAATTTTCCTTCTTTTAAACAGTCAATAAAAGTAGGTCGTTTTCTCCTAACTTATGTTACAAATTTACTATTCAATTACGTACTTTTGCACTTTCGCAGAAAATAGCAATTAAAAAACTCCCAAGATGGACAATTCCAAGAAAATTCAAACAGCTTTAATTTCAGTATTTAGTAAGGAAGGCCTCGCTCCAATCGTTCAAAAACTAAACGAACAAGGAGTAAAAATATACTCCACTGGAGGAACAGAAAAATTCATCAATGACCTTGGAATTGACGTTATTGCGGTTGAAGACATAACCGAATACCCATCCATTTTAGGCGGAAGAGTGAAAACGCTTCACCCAAAGGTTTTTGGAGGAATCCTAAATCGACAAGATAACGAAGGAGACAAAAAAGAAATGGAGCAATACTCTATTCCTCAAATAGACCTAGTAATTGTTGACCTATATCCTTTCGAAAAAACTGTTGCTTCAGGTGCATCTGAAGAAGATATAATTGAAAAAATTGACATAGGTGGAATTTCATTAATTCGAGCTGCTGCTAAGAATTTTAAAGACACCGTTTGCGTTTCGTCTGTTTCAGACTATTCAGAATTTTTAGAATTGATTTCAAACAAAAACGGAACCACTACAATTCAAGACAGAAAATACTTTGCAGCAAAGGCTTTTAATGTCTCTTCACATTACGACTCTGCTATTTTCAACTATTTCAACAACACGCTATCAAACACAGAATCTTCTAACAAGGTTTTAGGTTTTAAAATGAGTGAAGCAAACGGACAGGAACTTCGATATGGCGAAAACCCTCACCAAAAAGGATTTTTCTTCGGAAACTTCGATGAAATGTTCAATAAGCTTCACGGAAAAGAATTGAGCTACAACAACCTTTTGGATGTAGATGCAGCTGTAAATTTAATGGATGAATTTAATCGTGACGCCCCTACATTCGCAATATTAAAACACAACAATGCTTGTGGAATAGCACAACGAAACACAATATTAGATGCCTATTTAGCAGCTTTGGCAGGAGACCCAGTATCGGCGTTTGGAGGAATTCTAATTAGCAACACTGAAATTGATGAAGCTACAGCCAACGAAATCCACAAACTCTTTTGTGAAGTTGTAATCGCACCATCTTTTTCAGAAAAAGCACTTGCTGTTTTAAAATCTAAGAAGAATTTAATCCTGCTAGAGAAGAAAGAAGCCGTTTTACCTTCATCGACTATAAGAACTTGCTTAAACGGAGTTTTAGTTCAAGACAGAGACAATATTACAGACAGCGCAGAAATTTTAACGCATCCAACTAACAATAAACCTACTAGTAACGAGTTAGAAGACTTGTTATTTGCTTCAAAAGTTTGCAAGCACACAAAGAGTAATACGATTGTTTTAGTAAAAGGAAAGCAACTATTTGCAAGTGGAACTGGCCAGACTAGCCGTGTAGACGCACTACGCCAAGCTATTGAAAAAGCGAAATCCTTTAAATTTGACCTAAAAGGAGCTGTAATGGCAAGCGATGCTTTTTTCCCGTTTCCTGACTGTGTTGAAATTGCAAATAAGGCTGGAATTACAGCAGTAATCCAACCTGGAGGATCTATAAAAGATCAGCTGAGCATCGATTACTGCAACGATAATGAAATGGCAATGGTATTTACTGGAACACGCCATTTTAAGCATTAAAATTTATTACATTTGTTAAAATCAAAACACAACGCCTTAACTTTCAATACCACGAATATATAATATGGGATTTTTTGACTTCCTAACTGAAGAAATAGCCATTGACCTTGGTACAGCAAACACGCTAATCATTCATAACGACAAAGTAGTTGTGGATGCACCATCCATTGTGGCTCGTGACCGTACAACCGGTAAAATTATTGCTGTAGGTCGAGAGGCTGCAATGATGCAAGGTAAAACTCACGAAAACATCAAGACTATTCGTCCGTTGAAAGATGGAGTAATTGCCGACTTTGATGCGAGTGAGAAAATGATAAACATGTTTATCAGCGATATTCCTGCATTGAAAAAAAGATGGATTAAACCATCCCTCCGCATGGTTGTTTGTATTCCTAGCGGAATTACCGAAGTAGAAATGCGTGCGGTAAAAGAAAGTGCAGAACGAGTTAATGCAAAAGAAGTTTACCTAATCCACGAACCTATGGCAGCCGCTATTGGTATTGGTGTTGATATCATGCAACCAAAAGGAAACATGATTGTAGATATAGGTGGTGGAACAACTGAAATTGCCGTTATTGCACTTGGTGGTATTGTGTGTGATAAATCTGTGAAAATTGCAGGAGACGTGTTCACTAATGATATTATCTACTATATGCGAACCCAACACAACCTCTATGTTGGTGAGCGTACTGCAGAAAAGATAAAAATTCAAATTGGAGCAGCTACCGAAGATTTAGAAATTCCACCAGACGAGATGGATGTTCAAGGTCGTGACCTTCTTACTGGAAAGCCAAAACAAGTTCAAACTTCATATAGAGAAATTGCAAAAGCATTAGACAAGTCTATTTTAAGAATTGAAGATGCTGTTATGGAAACTCTATCGCAAACTCCACCAGAACTTGCAGCAGATATTTACAACACTGGTATTTATCTAGCTGGTGGTGGTTCTATGCTTCGAGGACTTGACAAACGCCTATCTCAAAAAACAGACCTGCCTGTATATATCGCAGAAGACCCTCTTAGAGCTGTTGTTAGAGGAACAGGAATTTGTTTAAAAAACCTAAGTAAATTTAAAAGTGTACTAATAAAATAAAAAACGCTTTCCATTTTTAGAATATACGAGCTATTCACAAAATAAAATGGGCACAGCTTTCGCGATTGCCTTTCTAAAATGAAAAAAATCCTCGACGGCTGGATCCATAACACTTTATAATTCGAATAAGAAAGAACGGCGATGCAGCAGATTATCTACTTTTTCATCCGAAACAAAAACTCATTGCTTTTTGCATTCTTGTTTATTGTTTCTATTCTGCTAACCATACAAACTCACAACTATCACAACGATAAGTTTCTTAGCTCGGCAAACGTAATTACTGGAGGTATATACAAGACAAAAAATAGTCTCACGCAATATTTTTCTTTAGGCAAGCAAAATCAAATTCTCCAAGAAGAAAACCTTAGGCTTAGAGAAGAGCTTGAAAACTATCGAAAGCTTATAACTGGTCCACCATTAGATAGCGCCTCAACACCCAAGTTTGAGTATGTTCGCGCTTCGGTTATTAATAACAACTATTCAAAAACTAAAAACCAACTTACTCTAAACAGAGGAAGTAAGGATAGTATCAAAATTGATATGGGTGTTATTTCAAGCAAAGGACTTATTGGAATTGTCAATGATGTTTCAAAAAACTATGCTACGGTTCAATCCATATTAAACACCAATAGCCGCATCAATGCTAAACTGAAGAGCTCTAGTCACTTTGGAACATTAATTTGGAATACAGAAGACCCAAATGTAGTTCAGTTAATAGACATCCCAAGACTAGCTAACATAAAAGAAGGTGACACCATAATAACTGGTGGACGTTCAACTATATTCCCAGAAGGAATCCTGATAGGAACTGTAAAAGATTTTCATCCTGATAAAGACGATAATTACTACTACGTAAATATTCATCTATTCAATGACATGACGAGCCTTCAATATGTGTATCTTATTCAAAACAATGAGGCTGAAGAAATATTAAATTTGGAAAAAGGAGCGGGAGATGCTAAATAACGAACTCATAACAAACGCATTGCGATTTGTAGTATTAGTTTTTATCCAAGTATTGTTGCTTAACAATATTAACTTGGCAGGCTTCATTAATCCATATATTTACATTCTTTTTATTCTGTTATACCCTTTTGATGGAAACAGAGCCCTTCTTATATTTTCAAGTTTCTTATTAGGTCTATCTATAGATATTTTCCAAGGAAGTGGTGGCGTACATGCCGCTGCTAGTGTATTTGCCGCATACATTCGCCCTGTTGTACTGAAGTATTCTTTCGGGGTGAGCTATGAATACAACAGCGTAAAAATCAGCACATCATCTCCTACAGAGAAGTTTGCTTATCTCACTTCTATTGTGCTCTTCCACCATTTAGTAATGTTTTCCATAGAAATATTTAGCTTTAACCACATGGTTCTGCTCTTAAAGTCAACCTTGTTTTCAGGTATTTTTACTCTCGTAATTATATATGGAAGCCTAATTTTGTTCAATAAGAAAGCATCATGAGAAAAGCTGTACTCCTCATTCTGGTTCTAATCAGCGGAGTGCTATTTACCGCACGTCTTTTTTATTTGCAAATCTACGGTGGCTCTACTGATTCACTTAGACAGAATAGCGCAATTAAAATCATGTATGATTACCCTCAGCGTGGGTATATGTTTGACCGTAACGGAAAGCTGTTAGTTTCAAACCAACCTTCATATGACGTAATGGTCATTCCAAAAGACGTCAAACCTTTAGACACTTTGGAGTTTTGTAGTTTACTCCGCATCTCAAAAGATGAATTCAAAGAAATACTTCGAAAAGCTTGGGTCTATTCCCCTCGCCTTCCTTCGGTTGTAGTACCTCAATTAAATAAAGCTGACTACGCCACTCTTTCTGAAAAGATGTATAAATATGATGGGTTTTATATTCAACGACGCTCGCTTCGTGAGTATCAGGTAGATCATTCCGCAAATATAATGGGCTACATAGCCGAAGTAAACCACGCCATCATAGAGAAAAACCCATATTATCAACAAGGAGAACTTATTGGTACAGCTGGTCTTGAAAAAGAATATGAGCACGTTTTACGTGGATCTAAAGGTGTAAAGTATATTCAAAAAGACAGGTTCAATAGAGATATTGGACCGTATAAAGACGGTATTTACGACACTCTACCTATCCGCGGAAAGGATATACAACTCACTATTGATGCAGTTTTGCAAGAATACGGAACCGATTTAATGGTAAATAAACGCGGGGGAATTGTTGCTATCGAACCTGAATCTGGAGAAATTCTCGCCCTCGTTACCGCACCAAGTTATGACCCTGGCTTGTTGGTAGGAAGAGAACGTTCCAGGAACTTCACCAAACTTTGGTATGATACTATTGCAAAACCTTTGTATGACAGAGGTCTCATGGGTGAATATCCACCTGGATCACCTTTTAAAGCAATCACTGGACTTATTGCACTTCAGGAAAACGTAATAGAGCCTGACGAACGTGTTAACTGCCCTGGAGGTTATTTTTATAACGGTAGAAGATTAATGAAATGTCATGGTGCACACGGACAAATCGGGATGATAAACGCTATTACCTACTCATGCAACACTTATTTCGCTTCACTATACAGAAAATCTATTGATAAATACGCTACAACACAGGAAGGAACGGATAAATGGAAAGAACATTTAACTAGTTTCGGCTTGGGTAATTTCTTAGGCTATGATCTACCAAGCGGGAGAAGAGGGTTAATTCCAGACGCAGAGTTTTACAACCGTTTCTATAACTTCCCAACCTACAAATGGTATTCTACAGCAACCATTTCAAATTCGATTGGTCAAGGTGAAATAAACCTTACACCCATCCAAATGGCGAATTTTACAGCTGCTATTGCAAATCGCGGTCATTATTATACGCCACACATTATAAAAAACATAATTGGCCCCGACACTATTCCTTCAAAGTTTAAACAGAAACATCAAACCACAATAGCTCCAGAACATTTTGAATCTGTTGTGGAGGGTATGTTCCAAGTATATGAAAAAGGTACGGCGTCTTTCCTCCGTATTCCAGGTATTGAGATCTGTGGAAAAACAGGAACAGCCGAAAACTTTACAAGAATTGATGGTAAACGAGTTCAACTTACCGACCACTCAATTTTTGTTGCTTTTGCACCAAAAGACAACCCTAAAATAGCCATCGCTGTGTTTGTTGAAAATGGATATTGGGGATCTAGATGGGCTGGAAGAATTGCCGGACTTATGATTGAGAAATATCTGAAAGGCGAAGTCACCCGAAAGGATATGGAAATGTTTATACTCGAAGGAAGTTTAGAAGACGAATACGCCAAACCTTATAGCGGAAAACCTTTTACAATTAATCGTTAATGAGCATAGGAAGAACACATCTAAGGTTTGATTGGTTAACCATCTTCATATACATTGCTTTAGTGTTTATAGGATGGGTAAACATCTATTCTGCATCTCTAAACGACAATGCAAATGGTTATTTCGACCTAACTCAAATCTATGGTAAACAGATGATGTGGATAGGACTTAGTCTAATCCTTGTAATTTTTGTTCTCGCAATAGACACCAAATTCTATGAACGTTTTTCAAGTGTAATTTACATAATCTCTATACTATCGCTGATTGGTCTATTCATCTTCGGAAGGACTATTGCCGGTACTACTGCTTGGTACGACTTTGGAAGTTTTAGCATTCAACCCAGTGAATTTGTAAAGGCTACAACAGCATTAGCATTAGCGAAATACGTGAGCGACATTCAAACAAACATGAAGGAATTCAAACATCAGTTAGTTGCTTTCCTCATTATAGCAATACCGACATTTTTAATCTTGATGCAACCAGATCCTGGAAGCGTTCTAGTGTATGCAGCCTTTATATTTCCTTTATATCGAGAAGGTCTTCATGGACTCTACCTTCTAACAGGGCTTTTTGTCTCTATCCTTTTCGTGGCCACACTTCTATTTCATGCTTTCTGGGTGACATTAGGAATTTTAGTCATTATTGGTCTCATTTATTTTATTAGAAGAAAGAGTAAGCCTAATATTTTCAAATATGTCTTTATAGCGCTAAGCTGTATTGCCTTTACGTTTTCCGTAGAT
>DATGMT010000131.1:0-3841 GCA_035307265.1 Aequorivita sp. | reverse complement strand
TTTTTTTATTTCTAATGATAATGGGACGCAATTGACGGTTAAAATATTCCTCTCCAAAAATTTGATTGATTTCACTTTAAAAATAAATTTAATTATTTGTTGACCTATACCCCTATGGATATTTTAGATTAACCTATATGATTTATTTATCTTTGCCAAAAAACCAATCATCATGATATTTATAGAAAACGAAGGCCACAATAATCCAAGATTGAACCTTGCCTTAGAAGAGTACGCCTTGCGAAATTTCAGTCCAAACACCGATTACCTGTTGTTCTATATCAACAACCCATCTATTATTATTGGTCGGAATCAGAATACCTTAGAAGAGGTGAATTCAGACTATGTAAAGAAAAACAACATCCAGGTTGTTCGTAGAATCTCCGGAGGCGGAGCTGTTTATCACGATTTAGGAAATCTAAACTTCAGTTTTATAACCAACCACGATATTAAAAGCCTACACAATTTCAAAAAATTCACAGCTCCTGTGATCAAAGTATTGAAGAATATGGGAGTTGATGCAGAATTAATCGGGCGTAATGATATTTTGGTCGATGGCAAAAAGATTTCAGGTACCGCTCAGTTCTCCACTGGAAAGCGGATGATCAGCCACGGAACTCTACTATTAGATACCGATTTAGGTGAAGTCGTCAATGCGTTAAATGTGAAACCCAGTAAAATTGAATCGAAAGGTCATAAATCAGTTCGAAGCCGGGTAGCCAATATTTCTGAATACTTAAAAGAACCTTTGAAAATAGAAGAGTTCAGAGAATTACTTCTCAAAGGCTTGTACGAACAAAGTGAGCCTTTTGAAACCTATCATCTTACAGATGAAGAATGGGCAAAAGTACACAAATTAAAAAAAGAGAAATACGATACGTGGGATTGGAATTACGGTCGTAATCCTAAATTTAACATCCAGCGTACCAAACGATTCCCTATTGGAGAATTAGATTTGCGCATTTTTGTAGAGAAGGGCCAAATAGTCGATTTTAAAATTTTCGGTGACTTTTTCGGAAAAGAACCCGTCGAAAACATTGAAAACCTCATGATTGGTGTGCATTATAAAATTGAGAATATCACTGAGGCATTAAAAGACATCGATACGAAGGAATACTTTGGCGACCTTCAAAAATCGGATTTTATTGAATTAATCCACGGGGTTGATTAAGGTTGGCATCTCTAATGAAGCGATTTTTTAATATTGAACGAGAGTCTATGAAGTCAAGTTATAAAATAGCACTGATGCTTCTTGCAGCTGGAATAACAATATTTGGTTTGGTCACGGGAAAATTTTTATTTCTTTTTATCCTTTTTCCCTTAGGCTTTTTATTCTCAAAGAAAGAAAAAGAGGACGAATAGTAAAATATCGACGTCATACTTATCACAAAACAAAAAAGACCGCAAATCTGCGGTCTTTTATTTCATTAAATATGCAATGTCGTTATTCTACGATGAGCTTGCCTTGCATCAAGGCTACGTGTCCAGGGAAGGTACATAGGAAGTCGTAGGTTCCAGGTTCTGGAGCTTCAAACTCAATGGTATCGCTCTCTCCTCCACCTAACATTTTGGTGTGAGCAATAATTGCGTCTTCGTAATCCTGTGGAATATAATCGTTATCAGCAGCATCAACCGCAGCTACTCCTAACTCATTCATATTTGTACCTGGCACTAAAAGAACCCAATTGTGCCCCATAACAGCGATATCCATTTGACCAACGTGTTTCAGAGTTAATCGAACAGTTTGCCCTGCTTTCACTCGGATTTCCTTTTTGTTGAATCTCATTTGGTCATTACCTTCGATAGTAACCTCTGCAACAGCGGCGTCAACCTCTGTAGCAGCCTTCTCTACTTGAGAACCTCCGATAGTCATCTGAGATTCTTCAGATTTTTCAGTTTTTTTGTCGTTCCCACAACTAATAATGGCTAATGCCGCCATAAAAATTAAAAGCAATTTTTTCATAGTATGTAATTTAGATTAATTCTAATTTGTCTGCAAAATTAACCCGATTTTTTAGGATATCAAAATATATTCTGTTTATCTATCAATAATCTACTAACTGGGAAATTCTGGTTGTAAAGAAAATGGTTGTATTATATCTCAATACAATCTGAATTTCATTTGTATTTTTACATCAAAATTAATTGTATGTTTTCAATCTTTAGAAAGAGACATTTTATAGCCGACTATCTAGAAGGGCTTACAGATATGCATTGTCATATTTTACCGGGCATAGACGATGGATCCGAAGACGACGCCATGTCGTTGGCCATGCTGAAACAATATATAGACCTGGGATACATAGGTATCGTAGCCACACCACATATTATGGATGGTTTGTATCAAAACTCAAGTAGTAAAATATCAAAGGTGCTAAAATCTTTCAAAAAAACAATGATAGAAAATGGTTATAGCCATTTCCGGATTGGTGCAGCTGCCGAATATATGTTAGATCAAGGATTCGACCAGCTGTTGGGTGAAAAAGATTTTCTTACAATATCTGGCAGTAAGATTTTGGTGGAGATGTCATATTTTCAACAAAATATTTATGTTGAAACCCAGATTTTCGATCTTCAACAGCACGGATTCGAACCTATTCTTGCCCATCCCGAACGATATCCTTATTTACAACGTGTTGATGATGTTCTAATGTTTCAAAGAAAAGGATGCTATTTACAACTAAATATTCTAGCTCTCTCAGGTCATTATGGACCAGCCGTATATAAACGAGCTATTGATTTACTTGTGAGTAATCATTATGACTTCTTAGGTACAGATGCCCATAAACCTGCACATTTGGAAAAATTAAAAGAAATTACTATTCCCAAGAAACTTATCACTCCGATTGAAGCATTGGTAAATTTGACAAAAGAAAATATGAATAATTAAGACCGTTAATTATTAAAAGCTGTCTTTTATCCTTCTCCATAAGGTTCGTCTAGTACTACTTCCGTAGCCATAACTATAACTGTAAGAGTAGCCATATTTACTTCCATATCCTAGATTCTCAACATCTAAGTTATTAATTGCAATCGCAACATTTTCCAGCTTCTTTTGCTTAATTTTATCTTTAACAAAGGACAATAAGTTTTTCGGAGTATATCCTACCCTAGAAACATAAATCGTAGAGTCTGCGTAATCGCTCAGCAAGAAAGTATCAGCTACAAGCATCGATGGTGCAGTATCGACAATTACATAATCATACCTTGCTTTCAAATCTTTAAATAGTACACTTACTCGTTCAGTCATCAATAATTCAGCAGGGTTTGGAGGAATCGTTCCAGAAAACATTAAACTTAGATTCTCATAAGCCTCTGATTCAATTATGAACTCATCCAACAGCTTTTCTGGGTGGAGTAAATACTCTACCACACCCGCTTTATCTCTACTTTTGTCTACGGCCAAATACCGATGGATTTGTGGATTTCGGAGGTCTCCACCAACTAATATTACACTCGAACCACTGTTTGCCAAAGTAATTGCTAAATTCGCTGAAATGAAGGTCTTCCCTTCACCCTTCACTGTTGAGGTAATAAGTACTACGCGACCATTGTCTTTAGGTTTTCCAACGAATAAATATTGTAGGTTAGCACTCATTATCCTAAACGATTCAGCCAAGATAGATCTGTCGTTCAGTCTAATTAACTCTTCTTCATCTTTACGAATCTTGGGAAGTTCGCCAATAATTGGAGCCGTTATTCCAGCCATTTCAAATTGAGACTTATTTCGGATTTTGTTATCCAATAACAAGCTAAGGTAAATTATAGAAAATGGAATCACCAAACCTAATGTAAGTCCAATAAGCATAATCATCTGTCTGTTCGGCGAAATTGGAGCTAA
>DATGMT010000130.1:0-8239 GCA_035307265.1 Aequorivita sp. | reverse complement strand
CGTCCTTTCGTTATCAACACAACCAAATTTAGCTATCAAAAGAAAATTCCAATTACATTTAAACTTCACAAACCAAGTAGAATAAACCTTAAGGTTGTTGAGGAGATTAACAAACCATACCAAAAACTTTATTTATTTGACAGACTTGAGAACACTTACCTTGAGTTAAGAGGAGACAATTCTAGAGGTGTTCTTTTTGGACTACCAGCTGGGACTTATGAAAACCGTTTTTTCTTAACTTTTGAAAGAGATGATATAGAAATTCTTCCTTGGCCAAAAGAAGCTTTAGAAGATTTCCAAGCTAGCGTCAACCTATTCCAAAACAACCCAGCACAACGCTTGCAAGTAAGTAATCCTGAAGGCTACAAACTCAAATCTATTAGTGTTTATGACATGAGTGGTAAACTAGTAATTTCTGAAAGTAACTTAGGAGACAACACTAATTATAGTTTCTTTACAGGAAACTTAAGCGATGGTGTATATTTAGTAAAACTTGCTACTGTAGACGATATGATTATTGACTATAAATCAGTTATAATGAATAAATAACCCTTTCTATGATTTTAAAGGGTCTCGAAGAATACATGATTCCTTGTGTAAATAAGGCTATCTTCGGGGTTGAATGTTTAGGCTGTGGCATGCAACGTGCTACAGCCTTATTATTTTACGGGGAATTTGTTGCTGCATTTAAGGTATATCCTGCCATATACTCTATTATACTTCTACTAATAGTTATTATATTTAATCTGTTCGTAAAGTATAAGTACGACTATCACCTAAAAATTGGACTAATCATAATAAATGCAATAATTATGATAGGAAGCTACTTCTTTAAAATGAGCCATTTTATAAGTTGAACTTGTTATGAAACGCTTATAAAAATTATACTTAAAGGAGAATTATCTATTGATGAGCTAGATTTAGTTCCTTATATTTATTGATAGAACTTTTATAATTGTAACATATATGATCAAATATAAAATCCTTAGTCCATTCTTTTCTTTATAAATTATATACTCTAAGATTTTATATCTACATTTATTGTTCTAACCAAACTTTCATATATATGGAAAAGCAAAAACTCCCCAACTCAACCCTAATTCTTGTATTTGGAATTATTTCAATAGTCACTTGCTGTTGTTATGGAATAGGAGCTATATTTGGAATAATAGCCTTAGTAATGGCTGGGACCGCTACAAATGTCTACAAAATGGATCCTGAACTTTATTCGGGATATCAGAACTTAAAAACAGGTAAAATACTTGCTATTATAGGAATCATTCTAAGCGCTATCTATTTAGGATTCACCATTTACCTTTACACAACTATAGGAATGGAAGGAATTTTACAGATGAATGAGGAGCTTATAAGAGAATATGGACTGGAATAAAAGTTATATACTACACTTATAATATAACACTAGCAAAAACTACAAGACCTCTTAGATTTAATTATTATCTGAGAGGTCTACTTGTTTTATTAAACTCTGGGCAGTATCACCGACAAAAAAATGCCTCACAAGTTCATAACCTGTGAGGCATTATATATATGTAGAAAACATTCTTATTTATTTCGCAATATTAACAGCTCTTGTTTCACGAATCACAGTAACTTTTACTTGCCCTGGATAAGTCATATCTGTTTGAATCTTCTGTGAGATTTCATATGAAAGTTGTGAAGCTTTTTCATCGCTCACCTTGTCACTTTCAACCATAACACGAAGTTCACGTCCAGCTTGTATAGCATAAGCTTTATTTACTCCATTGAAACCAAATGCGATATCTTCAAGATCTTTCAAACGCTGAATATAGGAGTCTAACACTTGACGTCTAGCGCCTGGTCGTGCACCACTAATAGCATCACACACTTGAACAATTGGAGACAGTAAACTAGTCATCTCGATTTCATCATGGTGAGCTCCTATTGCATTACAGACCTCAGGTTTTTCACCGTATTTTTCAGCCCATTGCATTCCAAGAAGCGCGTGTGGCATTTCAGTTTCGGTTTCTGGCACTTTTCCTATATCATGGAGTAATCCTGCTCGTTTAGCAAGTTTAGCGTTTAAACCTAATTCTGCAGCCATAACACCACATAGTCTAGCTACTTCACGTGAGTGGTGTAGCAAGTTTTGTCCGTAGCTTGAACGGTATTTCATTCTACCTACTGCTTTAATTAGCTCAGGGTGTAACCCATGAATTCCTAATTCAATAACAGTACGTTTTCCCACCTCTATGATTTCCTCTTCAATTTGTTTGCTTGTTTTTTCAACAACCTCTTCAATTCTCGCAGGGTGGATTCTTCCATCTGTAACGAGTTTATGAAGCGATAGCCTTGCAACCTCTCTTCTAACCGAATCAAAACAAGAAAGAATAATAGCTTCTGGAGTGTCATCAACTATAATTTCTACACCTGTCGCAGCTTCTAAAGCACGAATATTTCGCCCTTCACGACCAATGATCCTTCCTTTAACATCATCGCTTTCTAGGTTAAATACAGATACACAATTTTCAACTGCTTCCTCTGTTCCTATCCTTTGAATCGTATTTATTATTATTTTCTTTGCTTCAAGATGCGCCGTCATTTTGGCTTCTTCAACCGAATTCTGAATAAATGACATTGCCTGAGTTTTGGCTTCATCCTTCAGTCCTTCCATTAACTGCATTTTCGCGTCTTCCGCCGAAAGACTCGAAATAACTTCTAATTGTTCTATCTGGCTACGGTGAAGTCTATCTACCTCTTGTTGCTTCTTGTCCAAAATAGCCAAGCGCTCTTCATATTCACCTTTTTTAGATTCGAGTACAGCAGTAAGTTTTTTATTTTTAGCCAACTCACTAGACACCTGTGACTCCTTATCGCGAACTCTTTTTTCGGCTTCAGACATTTTCTTGTCTCTACTTAAAATCACCTTTTCGTGTTCTGATTTGAGCTCTAAAAACTTCTCTTTAGCTTGAAGTATTTTATCTTTCTTTGTCGACTCCGCTTCGGAATTAGCTTCCTTTATAATAGAAGCAGCAGTTTGTTTAGCTTCTTTTATTATACCTGAAGCGTTGTTGCGTTCTAAGAGTTTGGCTATTAAAAAGCCAAGTGCTAGACCGACTATTAAGAGTGCTATATACAGTAATAAATTTTCCATTTTTCGTTTCGTTTGTAAATAAAAAAAGCCTACATCAATATTATTGTTTTGAATAAAACTCCTTAAAAAACAAGTTTAGGGCTAACAAGCTGGTCAAGTATCCGCTCTAAGACGGCACGCTTTTGCAACTTTAACTCACCCTTTTTAAAGAATTCCTGTTGAGTTTACCAAAAATTAGTATTAATGTAGGCAGTAACCTTATACTTTATGTAAAGAACGTTTATAACAATTGCTCCTTCAACATGTCGTCCAATTCAGCCAATCGGCTTTTGGCATGTTGAATGTCGCTAGATTTGTCAATTTCTTTTTGCTCTACTTGTGCGGCAAACTGTAAGGCACACATAGCCAATACATCTTGCTTGTCGCGCACAGCGTAATTCTGCTCAAACCTTTTAATCATCTCTTCTATCTTCTTTGAAGCCAATCGCAAGCCTTCTTCTTGCGAAGGTTTAATTGTCAAAGGATAAATCCTATCGGCAATGGAGATTTTTATTTTTAAAGGTTCAGACATCTTTATATTTCTATTGGGAAAGTTGAACTATACATTGATCTATTTCCCGTATCAGAGCGTTTATTTTTAACTTTGTATCTCTTTTATATTGGTCGCTGCCAAGTAATGAATTTGCGAGTTTTAATGACTGGTTCTTTTCACTCCAAATTGCAATCTCTTGTTCATATTGCAAATTTTTCGCTTTCAAATTGTCAATTTCTGCCTCTAGTTTAAGATTGGCTTCCTTCAATTCTTCTTGCCTTGCAAGAAACTGACCTATCCTACTTTCAAGAGAATCAACAATTTCAGTGAGATTACTCATTTAAAACAACATTCAATACTTCTCCCACAAAGTTAGTACACCATCCTTAATACACAAATTCTTTTCAGTTATTTTTTGTAATATTGAATAAAGTCAATATCTCCTCGTTTTATACAGCGTATAATTACCTTTGTGCTATGAGAAACATCTATATTCTATTTCTTTTCATCGGAACGTTATCTATTGCTCAACCTGACATTCCAACAGATTATTTTGCAAGCCCGCTAGATATTAAACTTATACTGTCTGGGAGTTTTGGTGAACTTCGGTCAAATCACTTCCATAGCGGGTTAGACATTAAAACCCAGCAAAGAGTTGGAAAACCTGTTTTCGCTAGTGCAGATGGATTTGTAAGCAGAATCAATGTTCAACACTTTGGCTATGGAAAGGCTCTTTATCTCCAACATCCAAATGGATATACTACGGTTTACGCACATCTACATCGTTTTGCAGGAGAAATTCAAGACTACATCAAAGATAATCAATACAAAAAAGAGACGTATGAAATTGAACTCTTTCCTGACAAAACGTTACTTCCTGTAAAAAAGGGTGAACTAATTGGCTATTCTGGAAATACAGGCAGTAGCGGCGGTCCACACCTTCATTTTGAAATTCGCGATGGTTCTCAACGGCCAATGAACCCAATGCTATTCGGAATAACTGTTCCAGATAGCCACCCGCCTATCATAAATTCACTTTTCGCATACGCCATTGGTGAAAATGCTCATGTAAATCAAAGCCAAAAAAGAACCAAGCTACGCTTGATTAAACAAAAAGACGGCACTTTTAAAACAGAAAATTTCATAGCCTTCGGAAAAATTGGGTTTGGAGTATCTACACATGATCAATTAGACGGTGCTTCAAACAAAAATGGAGTTTACAGTATCAAAACAACCCTAAATAATCTAACTAAATTTAAAGTCAAGTTTAATAAATTTTCCTTCAGTGAAACAAGATATTTAAATCGATATACGGATTATGAATATTTCAAAACTAATAAAAGTAAAATTCAAAAGCTTTTTAGAGAATCTAACAACCCGTTGAGTATCATTTTAGAAGAAGATGATAATGGATATGTTGTTATCAAAGATGGATTAGATTATTCCTATGTAATTACAGTAAAGGATTTCGAAGGAAATAGCAGTGAAATTATTGTTCCTATAAAAGGAAAAGACACTGAAATCAGTATACCTCGTGATACTGTAAAGACAACCGACTATATTTATGCAGACCATGCATTTTCTATAACAAAGGGAAAGTTTAGTGTTTATATGCCTTCTCATAGCCTATATGAAGACGCCTATCTAGATATTCAAGCAAAAGGGGATACATTAAAGCTTCATGAAGACGTTATTCCACTCCATAAAAACTTAACTATCACTGCCGATATATCTAACTACACCGAAAAAGATCAAGAAAAGCTTTACATAGGAAAGTTAAATCTATGGGGACCACCAAATTATGTTAGAACTACACGACAAGACAACAAGCTTGTTACTAACACTCGTAACTTTGGTAACTTCGCGATTTTAAGTGACACAGTTGAGCCAGTCATTAAGCCTTTAAACTTCTCTGAAGGAAAATGGATTAGCAACCAAAGCGAACTTCGAATAAAAATAACCGATGACTTAAGTGGCATTAGCTCCTATAGAGCTACTATAAACGGCAAATTCATATTGATGGAGTATGAATACAAAAAAGATCTTTTAACTTATGATTTCGGAGACGCTATTAACGAAGAAACAGAGAATAATTTGAGACTTATTGTAATAGATAATGTTGGAAATAGTGCTACATTTGAAGCGAAATTTTTCAGAAAACACCCCTAGCCATTGCTTTTGAAAACAATTAATTTACCGATTACATTCCTTTTTTCTTTATTTGTAACATTGAGTTTTGCTCAAAAAGCCACTGTAAAAGGAATTATACTAGACGAACAAAATCAAGCGATCATTGGAGCAAATGTCACCTATGGGAACCTAGGGACCATCTCCGACTTCAACGGCTTCTATCTATTAGAAATACCAGCAAATAAAAACGTTGATATAGTTTTTTCTCATATCGGCCATAAAAATGCACAAATCACTGTAAATCTTTCTCCTAATGAAGATTTTGAAATCAATCCCGTTCTAAAAACCACTATTGAACAAATTAGTGAAGTAATAATTTCAGGTCGTGAAAGAAAACGAGTGGAAGGAGTTACAACTATTTCGCCTGAAGTCATTAGGAAAATGGTTGGTGCAAATGCAGGAGTTGAAAACTTATTAAAATCACTTCCCGGCGTCAACAGCAATAATGAACTAAGCACACAATATGCTGTTCGCGGTGGAAACTATGATGAAAATTTAGTGTATGTAAACGAAATTGAAGTATATCGTCCATTCTTAATTCGAAGCGGACAGCAAGAAGGTTTGAGTTTCGTAAACAGTGATTTAACAAGTAATGTTGAGTTTTCGGCAGGAGGTTTTCAAGCTAAGTATGGAGACAAACTATCCTCTGTATTAGATATTACATATAGAAAACCTATAGAGTTTGGTGCTAGAGTAGATCTAAGTTTATTAGGTGCAAGCGCAACGGTTGAAAGCGCTTCAAAAAACGGACGCCTTTCAAGTATTACAGGGTTACGCTACCGAGACAATAGCATGTTTGTTGATGCTCAAGAAACAGAAACCAACTATCGCCCAAGATTCGCAGATTTACAATCCTATTGGACCTATCGATTCTCAACTAAATTTGAGCTTGCTTTCTTAGGGAATGTTTCAATAAACGATTACAGCTATCAACCGCTTACTCGACAAACCAATTTTGGAACTGTTTCAGATCCTATAGCTTTATTAGTTTTTTACGATGGGCAAGAAAAAGATCGCTACAACACTTATTTCGGAGCTTTTAAATCTACATGGGTTGCATCAAACAACTACACTGCAAAACTTATAGCTTCTCTGTATCAAACAACCGAACAAGAATATTACGATATTTTTGCTCAATATCGTCTTGGAGAAGTCAACACTGATATCGGAAGTGGTGACCTTGGTAGCGTTGAATACACAAGAGGTGTTGGAAGCCAACTCACACACGCAAGAAACGATCTAGACGCCCTTATTTTAAATATAGAACACAAAGGAAGCCTAGCAATTGAGGATAGCAATCTTGAATATGGTATAAAATATACTAGAGAGGACATTCGCGATCGAGTTCAAGAATATGAAATGATTGACTCTGCTGGTTTTACCATCCGCCCTCCAATTTTACCAGGAAACCAACAACCTTACGAACCATACACCACGCCAATTGAACCTTATACAAACGTTCGTGCTATGAACGACGTTCAAATTAATAGGTTTTCAGGATATGCACAATGGAGCAAAAGAACTAGTATTGGAAATAGCGACCTATGGCTAAATGCAGGAGTTCGCGCACACAATTGGACCGTTAGTGGTAAAAATATTAAGAGCAGTACTCAAACTGTTTTCAGTCCTCGTGCACAAATTTCATTAAAACCAGATTGGGACATGGACATGCTCTTCCGACTTTCTGGAGGGCTTTACCACCAACCTCCTTTTTATCGTGAACTTCGCGACTCTACAGGAGCTGTTCGACCAAATGTGAAAGCTCAACAATCTGTTCATATTGTATTTGGAAACGATTTCAGTTTTAAAATGTGGGATAGAAAGTTTAGACTAAACACTGAACTGTACTACAAAAACATGACCGACGTAAACCCATATACATTGGAGAATGTTCGAATTCGATATCGCGCTACAAACAATGCAGTTGCGTATGCCTATGGACTTGACGTTCGCCTTGCTGGAGAGTTTGTTCCTGGAACTGAAAGTTGGGTAAGTTTTGGATATATGAAAACCGAAGAAAACATAGATGACCGAGGCTACATATTCCGCCCTACCGATCAACGATTAAAGTTCTCTATGCTTTTTCAAGACTATGTGAAAGTAATCCCTGATTTAAAAATGTATTTAAATCTAACATACAACACAGGATTGCCTGGAGGCTCACCTAGCTATGCAGACCCTTATAAATATCAAGTTAGACTTAGAGATTACGCAAGAGCTGATCTTGGCGTAAGCTATGTAATTATCGATGAAAACAAACTACGCGAAAAGGGATGGCTAAAACCATTTAAAGAACTGAGCATTGGAGCAGAAATATTCAATATTTTCGATGTACAAAACTCAATCACAAACACCTTTGTGAGAGACGTTTACACCAAAGTTCAATATTCTATTCCAAACTACTTATCTCCTAGAATTTTTAACGTAAAAGCTTCTATGAAGTT
>DATGMT010000129.1:0-23318 GCA_035307265.1 Aequorivita sp. | reverse complement strand
TCTGTTAACGCAAACTTTAGGTTAGTTACGTCTGTATATTTATCACCAATTTGGATTTTAGGTTCTTTTCCAAATTTATCTTCATATCGTGCACTTGGTCTTCCAGCATAGATATATACCGATCTATCTTTCTTTAGTTTTTCTACTTCATCTGCTTTAGGTAGTGTATTTTGAACTAAAAGATTATCATCTCTCAAAACTGTTACCACCATAAAAAAGAATAGTAGCATAAACACAATATCAGGAAGTGATGCTGTATTCACTGCTGGCAATTCATTGCCTTTTTTCTTTCTAAACTTAGCCATTGATATTTTTTTTAAGATCCAGATTTTTTAGGTTCTGCTTCAGACAATTTCATCGGGAACAGCTTCTGGATTGACTCTAGTTTTTCTTTTAGATCATCTTTATCACCTCTATATTCTCCATCATCTAACGCTCTAGACATATCTGTGAAGTTCCAACCATACAATCTCTGTGACTCTCTATTTCGGAGTTCATTGTACGCACCTACCAGTTCATTTTGAACAGCTATATACATTTTATATGATGTAAGCCTATCATTTTGAACAGAGATTACAGCTTTATCAGGGTTATCCGAAGAGGATGAGTCTCGTTTACCACGGCAGTAGCTGCAATATTCAGGACTTTCTTTCGGAGCTCCACCATTATCAAGGAATGCAATAGCTTCTTCTTTTAGATCTTTTAGTTCCATGAGTTTATCATTCACTAATAATTGATCTTGTCTATTCACATTCACAATAAATAGGTTTCTCTCCCTAATTTTCACTTGGTCTTCAGTAGGAGGTTCCCTTGGTGGCAGTTGTCTCGCAATACCTTTATCCTTTTCAATAGTAGTTGTTACTAGGAAAAAAATAAGCAACAGGAATGCGATATCCGCCATAGAACCTGCGTTAACTTCGGGTGTTGCTCTTCTTGCCATAATTTATTTTGTTACTTTTTTAACTCCTCCAACTACCATTGCTCCTATAGCCAATACAGCTAAAATATAGAATACATACAATCCGGTGTCGACCCATTTAGAGCCACTTGCAGAAAGAGTATCTCCTTCACGCAGTTGCATTGGAGTGCCATCTGCTAAAACATATGATACAACTACAATAAGCGCAAAGGCTCCTACAGAGATCAAAGTGTTTTTAATATTTCCTGAAAGCAATCCTTTTAGTACGAAAACGAGAACAAACAAAATAGTTATTGCGAAGGTAATGTAGGCCACATAAAGAAATCCATCGACTCCTTCACCCGTAGCGGCTACTGCTTCGTCCCCTTTTCCGATGATCATTGCAAGAAAAATAACTCCTGCAACGCTCAAAAGCAGTGCTATTATTTTTAAAATTTTATGTAATGCCATCTTGTGGTTTGTTTAGTTTTTGTTTTTGGTTTTGTAATCGAATAACATATCGATTAAAGTAATAGAAGCATCCTCCATACTGTTTACTATACTATCAATTTTAGCGATGATATAGTTGTAAAAAATTTGAAGAATAATAGCTACGATCAAACCAAATACAGTTGTTAAAAGTGCTACTTTAATACCTCCTGCAACCAAAGATGGGTTCATATCTCCAGCTGACTGAATTTTATCGAACGCGATAATCATACCAATTACTGTACCCATGAAACCAAGCATTGGAGCCAGAGCGATAAATAGTGAAATCCAAGATACGTTCTTTTCTAATTGTCCCATTTGAACACCTCCGTAGGCAACAACAGCTTTTTCTGCTACGTCAACACCTTCGTCGGCACGGTCAAGACCTTGATAATAGATAGAAGCAACAGGACCTTTTGTATTTCTACAAACTTCTTTTGCAGCCTCAATTCCACCGCTATCAAGCGCATCTTGAACCTCTTGAGCTAGTTTTTGAGTATTGGTTGTTGAAAGGTTAAGGTAAATAATTCTTTCAATAGCAATTGCCAATCCGAGAATTAAACACAATAATACAATTCCCATGAATCCAGGACCTCCCTCAACAAAACGTTCTTTTAATTCTTGATGAAAACCTTTGGTCTCTTCACCTGCAGATCCTGCCTCGTCCTGAATAATGGACATTGTGGCTGCTGTTAATAATGTTTGTGAGCTAGTTGGCATTGTTTGCGCTGTTGTGGCGCTTGCGCTAAGTGTGCCTACAAAAACCATTGCGGCAACGGCCATAATTGAAAATAATTTTTTCATTGCTATCGACTTAAAGTTTGTTTTTAGTTAAAGGTTTAAAGATATAAAATAATTTAGTTAAACTACAAGAATATTAATCCCCACAATAGTTACGCAATGTTTATACTTATGAGAAATTCAGCATGAATACTTCCTAAGGAGATTAAAAAAATATTTAACTCTCTGAAAAAAAATGCTTTAGGAGTTTAACAAAAGTAAAATGTTCCAAATAAACATAGAATCGCGGTTACCGACCACTATAAAGCGATGTGGGAAATTTATTCGCAGAGAGGAAGGGATTCGAACCCTCGATACGCTTTTGGCGTATACACACTTTCCAGGCGTGCGCCTTCGACCACTCGGCCACCTCTCTAAATTTATAATAATTCGATTTTTTAAAAGAACGAGAAACATCCAAAAAAACACTCTTACATCTAACTTCGAAAGTGTGATTTTATTTTGGAGTGCCAAATATCAAGAAAAAATATTAGGTCAAGAAACAATTTAAGGAGTTTATTTACCGCATTTCTCCTCGAAGTGAAGTTTCAAATATGGTTTTGAAACTATTTGGAGATATTTTTTGACCTAACAAATACATTAATTTCGCCAATGCAGCCTCTGTTGTGCAATCTTTAGCACTAATAACTCCCAGCTTTTTAAGGTCGGTACTAGTTTCATACATCCCCATATGAACACTACCTCCAGAGCATTGTGTGACATTCACAACTGGAACCCCCTTTTTTATAACAGATTTAACGCAATCAATAAACCATTTATCGTTGGTTACATTACCTGTCCCGTAAGTTTCTATCAGCAATCCTTTTAGGTTTGGATAGTTAAATAGGTATTTAACTGTGGCTTCTTCCATGCCAGGAAACATTTTCACCAAAAGGATATCGCTTTCAAAGGTTTTGTGGACTTTTAACTTTTTCCTTCGGTTTGGTCGATATAAAGCTTCTTCATTTATCACCAAATGCATACCGCTTTCTGCTAAATCGGGATAGTTTGGCGACTCAAAAGCTTCGAAATGTTCTGCATTTACTTTGGTTGTTCGATTAGCTCTATAAAGCTTATATTCAAAATACAAACATACTTCAGAAATCTTAGGCACTCCTCTTTGCTGTAAAGAAGCAATTTGAATAGAGGTAATAAGATTCTCTTTTGCATCTGTACGCAAATCACCAATAGGAAGTTGCGAACCTGTAAAAATCACAGGCTTTCCTAGATTTTCTATCATAAAACTTAATGCTGAAGCAGTGTATGACATTGTATCACTACCATGAAGAACAACAAAACCATCTACCTCATCATAGTTTTCTTCAATTATGTTTGCAATATCAACCCAATATTTCGGATTCATATTTGAACTATCTATAGGTTCAGGAAAAGCGATTGTAGAAATATCACAATCTAAGAGCTTTATTTCAGGGATATGATTAAGTAATTCATTGAAATTAAAATTTCGAAGCGCACCTGTTTCAAAGTCTTTTATCATTCCTATTGTCCCTCCTGTATATATAAGGAGTATTTCCGGTCTGTTTTTCTTCATAATATTACCTTCATTCAATTCTCACTATTATTTATATTCCAAAAATAGCCACAGAGTTTTCTGTAGTTATTCGCGCCACCTCATCTTCTGGAACCTCATATAACTCTGACACTTTTTTACAAATTAAATCTAAATATGCACTTTCATTGCGTTTTCCTCTATAAGGTACGGGAGTTAAATAGGGTGAATCTGTTTCTAAAACAATTTGCTCGAGAGGAATTTTATTAAGGAAAGTATCAATTTTTCCATTTTTGAAAGTAACAACGCCTCCAATTCCCAATTTCATATTATAAGACAATGCTTTCTGAGCCTGCTCATAAGTGCCCGTAAAGCAATGAAAAACACCAAATAATTTATCATCCTTTTCAGTTTCTAATACCTCAAACACCTCATCAAAAGCATTTCGACAATGAATAACAATAGGCAAACTATACTTTTTTGCCAATTGAATCTGTCTTCTAAAAGCTGTTTTTTGAACTTCTAATGTTGAATTATCCCAATATAAATCAATCCCTATTTCACCTACTGCATAGAATTTACGTGCTTTAAATTGATTTTCCACAATTTCCAATTCCACTTCAAAATTCTCTTTTACTGAAGTGGGGTGAAGCCCCATCATTAGAAAAACGTTGTCAGGATATTGCTTCTCCAAAGCATACATTCCTTCAATATACTCTGAATCTATCGCCGGTATAAAAAATCGTTTTACGCCTAAATCCAGAGCCCGCTGTATCATCTGCGCACGATCTTCTTTAAAAGCATCGCTATATAAGTGTGTATGTGTATCGGTTAACATAGGCACAAAGCTACTTATTTTGTTTACTATCTTTACACAAAAAAACCAATGCAATTACGCCAATTTCTCGAAGCAAAAGGCTTTTACCGAATTCCGCTAAAAAAACTCAATACTGGCCACTATCTTTTTTCGGCTTTAATAAACAGTGTGCAAGGCAATTTTATTCTAGACACAGGTGCATCAAATAGCTGTGTTGGGTTGACGGACAGCTCCTATTTTTCTTTAATTAGCGAAGAGAGTCTCGTTAAAGCTGCCGGAGCAGGAGCAATCAACATGGAGACTATGCTTTCTCGTAAAAACAAGTTCACTATTGGAAAATGGAAAGTGCAGAATATGGACTTTGTTCTTTTTGATCTGTCGCATGTCAATGAAGCTCTTGAACAAGTAGAAGAAGAATCTATACACGGAATTATTGGCGCAGATTTCTTAAAATCACATAGAGCTGTTATTGATTATGGCAGGAATTGCTTCTATGTGCTATAAGTATTGAAAAATAATCAATTTTTTTAAGTATTTTTAACTCAACAGTAAAAGCTATCTAAACTTGAAAAAAAGGCTATATTTTTTATTTCTCTCTTTTCTCCTCCCCCTTATTTTGTCAAGTCAGACTACCAAGGAGTTGGAAAAAATAATAGATTCAACAAAAGATAAAAACCATCAATTAGAGTCTTTAGACAGCCTATTACTACAAACTTTTAGAACCAATCCAAATGCTTTTATTTCATACAGTAAACAATATATTGAAATAGCTGAAGAACTAGGACGAGTAGAAGATGCAGCACGAAAAGCGATGAACCTGCAACATCCGCTCACTAATTATGGGAACGACCCTCTCAATGCTATTACGATAATTAATGGTGTTCTTGCTAGAAAATTTAAAATAAGAGACAGTCTTCTCTTAGGCGGATTATATTTAAAACGCGGAAGGGCTCATGCCAAGATAAACTTGATAAAAGCAATTGAAGACTACACTACTGCATTAGGCAATTTCGCTAAAAGCGACACCTTAAATCGGGCTGATGCCTATCTCTTTAGAGGACAAGCACATTCAAATCGCGGAAAGTTCGTGCAAGCCAATGAGGATTTTTCAAAGGCATATAAGCTTTATGAAAATAAAGAAAAGTATCAATATATGGTTTATGCTCAACAAGGGATAATCAACATGTTCAGCATGAATGGTTTTTATGAAAAAGCGAAGAAAGAGCGCGATCTTCTAATAACTAAAATGAAAGAATTAAACCTAGATTCTTTTCTTGCAAACGAATACTACAATCAAGCTTTGGATTTCCAAAAAATGGGAGATAGAAGGGCCGAATTTAAATCATTATTAAAAGCAGAAGAAGTTTTTGACGATGAAAACTCTAGTCCTTATACACATGTTGGCATACACTCTATGCTTGTTTCCTACTATTGTGACCATTCACAACTTGCTGAAGCAAAAAAACATTTAGATCTTCTCGAAGCACTCGAGCCTAAGTTTAGAGGCGATGTAATGTCTGAAATAAATTACTTGAGAGGAAAAACAGACTACCTTAGAGTTATTGGAGAGTTAGATGAAGCCTTAAGATTAATCGAAAGGAAGCTTGAACTCTCAAAACAATTAGGAGTTGAAGACGATATAATGAAATCACACCTCCTCCTCTCTGATATTTATTTTGAAAAAGGCGATTATTTAAAGAGTGTTCAAAACTCAAAAGTAGCATCGGCTATTAAAGACTCAATATACAATAGAAGTACCGCTAACGCACTTGCTTACTATCAAACTCTATATGAAACTGAAAGAAAAGAAAGGGAGCTTATAGAAAAAATGACTAGCATTAGCCTATTGGAAAAAGACAACGAAAACTTTAAAAAAACTATGCTATTTGGTAGTGTGGCTATCATTCTAGGCTTTATTCTACTAATCCTTTACAGAAATCACAGACACCTGAAAAGTCATAAGTTGTTACAAGAAAGATTTAGTCAGGAACTGCTGGTTTCACAAGAAATTGAACGAAAGCGAATTTCAAAAGATCTACACGATGGTGTAGGACAGCAACTATTGGTTATAAAAAATAGATTAATGACTTTAGGAGATGAGGAGATAAAAACTTTAATAGACAATACTATTGAGGAGGTACGATCAATTTCACGTGATCTTCACCCTTTCCAACTTCAAGAGATGGGCATTACTAAAGCTATTAAATTTACAATAAATCAAATAGACGAAAACACAAATCTGTTTATTTCTTCTGAAATAGATAATATCGATAATATTTTCTCCAAGGAAGAAGAGGTGAACATATACAGAATTGTTCAAGAAAGTTTAAGTAATGTCCTGAAACATGCAGATGCAAAAGCCAGTAAAGTTCTGGTTAAAAAACGCCAAAAAAATATAGTTATAACCATTCGCGACAATGGGATTGGTTTTGATTTTAGTGATAAATTTCAAGACTCTAAATCACTAGGCTTAAAGACACTATTAGAAAGAACCAAGTTTTTAAATGGCCAAATGAAAGTTACTTCAAAAAAGAATAATGGCACATTAATCGAATTTCAATTTCCATTATAAGAAATGAAAACAAACCCTTCCATAGTTATTGCCGACGATCATCCTCTACTTTTAAAAGGATTGAATGATTTTTTAGTAGAAAAAGGATACAATATTATAGGTAGCGGAAAAGATGGCCGCGAAGCCTATAATCTCATTGTTCAATTACAGCCTGAGATTGCAATTATCGACATACAAATGCCATATATGTCGGGAATAGAAATTGCAAAGAATGCCAAAACACAAAGTATTAAAACCAAGATTGTACTGATAACTCTGCATAAAGAGAAGGAGTTGTATCAAACAGCTAAAGAGCTGAATATATTTGGGTATATTTTAAAAGAGTTTGCACTTGAGGAAATTGAAACATGTATTCAAACGGTGAAAACTGGAAAACCCTTCTTTAGCGCCAAAATTAAAGAATTGATAGGAGATGTTATTGTCGATGATGGCTGGCTTAACATTCTAACAATTTCAGAGAAAAAGATTTTGAAACTAATCGCTCAAGATAAAACCAACAAAGAAATCGCTTCTGAACTGTTTATTTCACACCGAACAGTTGAAAAACATAGATCCAATATCATCAACAAACTAAACCTGGAACCTAGAACGAACAGCCTTTTAATGTGGGCCAAAGAAAACCACAACGAACTACTACAAAGCCTATCTTCAACTAATCGTCTGTTTTTCAATCAGTTGAAAGATTGAAAACCTGAAGTCTATTGAAATATATTACCATTTACGGTAAGGTTTTTTACTCAAGTTTGAATTATAATATTTTACATCGCCAGTAACCTCCTTGCCTATCCATGAGGGTTTTAAAAAAGATTCTGCTTCAGATTTTAGTTCTACCTCAGCGACTATTAATCCTTTATTTTCACCTAAAAATTCGTCAACCTCAAACACGTGATTGCCACTTTTAACCTCAAAGCGTTTTTTTTCAATAACACCAGGCTCACATAGTTTCATAAGCTCTTCGGCTTCAGCCAACGAAATTTCATGCTCCCATTCAAACCTTGACATTCCTGATTCACTTGATTTCCCTTTTACAGTAATATAACCCTGTTCTCCATAGATTCGCACTCGGACTGTACGATTAGGGTTTGTGTTTAAAAAACCTTGCACAATACGAGCCTCCCTACTAGCTTCGTTTTTAAAATCGCCTGAAGTGACCAAAAATTTGCGTTCTATTTCTTGCATCTTGAAAGTTGTTTATTGTGAATTCCAGATAACGTAATCAGTGCTGTTACTACTCCGATAGTTGCAAAAAGCATATCCGATTGCGTATCCCAAACATACCCTTGTGTCCCTAAAAACGAATCCCCATCCTCTCCACTCATCGCTGCTACTGCCCATTCTAACAACTCATAGACAGCACTTATAGCCAAAGCAATGCACACAATTATAAATGGCATCCAGCTCTTATTTAAAACCACTTCTTTTCTAATCAGCAGTTCACGAGCAATCATTGCTGGAACAAAGCCTTGTGCAAAATGACCCAATTTATCGTAGTTATTTCTAGATTGGTCAAATACTTCGCGAACCCAATCGAAAAATGGAACTTCCGCATAAGTATAATGTCCTCCTACAATTAGAATAACACAGTGAAAAAATATCAGAATATAAACCAACTCTGTAAACCTGAACTTTTTAAAAGTGAAAACTAGTATTGACACTCCCAATACAGCTGGCAAAACTTCTAGAAACCAAGTAAAATATTCCTTTGGATTAATAGCAGACCATATTAAAAGAACAAAGAGTAAAAACAAAAGCGAGTAGAGTAATTTCATAATTAACTATATTAAATAGTGAAACTCTTAGAAATAATAAGCTTTATAGAGCCCTGAAAAAAGTTAGGTTTATAAAACAATTTCCTTGATTTTTTCTGAAGGAATCAACTTTTCAGAATAACCACCATCTGACAAAACACGCATTGCTTTCGCGATTGTTTTTGCTTCTATTATTTTATATCTCTTTGGGATTAAAAAATTGAAAATTCTCATAAAAACTGCGGCTACACTTTCGCCCAATCGCGATTCATTTCGGTCACCAACTATTAAAGAGGGGTGTAAAATATAAGTGTTTTCAATATTCTGCTTTAAAACATCGCGCTCCATCTCTCCTTTAGTTTTATTATAAAACACTTTACTATTACTATCTGCACCCAAAGCTGAGATCACGATAAAGGTTTTAATATTATTGGTTTTTGACAGTTTTGCAGCTGCCACAGGAATTCCGTAATCAATTTTTCGATAAAGATCTTTATCAGGAGTTTTAGACTTTGTAGTTCCGATACAGCAGTAAACCACATCTGCCTTAAATTGACCGGTGTATTTTTCCAATTGAAACATATCAATTATATACTCCTCAACTTTTGAATCGTTTAATTCTGCGGAACTTCTAGAAAATAGCTTTATCTTATCAAAAGAATCGTCTCTAATCAAAATATCTAACAAGATACCTCCAGTTAAGCCTGTTGCACCTATAATTATTGCTGATTTCTTCATAAGATAAATATACAACAAGCTTACATGCCAACAAGGATGGGATCTAAAAACCTTTGAGAGTTAGACAGTTTTAAAGGTATTACTTTTGCATTATGCTACCTAAACAACATATTCGGAAAATAATCCATATAGACATGGATGCTTTTTATGCATCTGTGGAACAATTGGACAATCCGGCCCTGAGAGGGAAACCTTTAGCTGTTGGTGGCAGCGAAAAAAGAGGTGTGGTTGCAGCCGCTAGTTATGAAGCACGGAAATTTGGCGTAAGAAGTGCTATGAGTGGGATGGCTGCAAAACGCAATTGTCCTGATCTTATTTTTGTGCCACCTCGCTTTGAACGATATCGTGAAGTTTCAAAACAGATTCGCGAAATATTTCTTGAATACACAGATTTAGTTGAGCCTCTATCTTTAGATGAAGCCTATTTGGACGTGACGGAAAATAAAAAAGGGAATCCAAGCGCAACATTAATCGCTCGTGAAATTCGAGAAAAAATCAAGCTAAAAACCAATCTTAACGCATCAGCGGGAATTTCAATAAATAAATTTGTTGCTAAAATAGCAAGCGATATCAACAAACCCAACGGTCAAAAAACAATTCCACCAGAAGAGGTAATACCATTTTTAGAAAGTTTAGACGTAAAAAAGTTTCATGGCGTTGGAAAAGTGACAAAAGAAAAAATGTACGGATTGGGAATTTTCACAGGAAAAGACTTAAAGGAACAAACGTATGAGTTTTTAGAAGAGCATTTTGGAAAAAGCGGAGCTCACTACTTCAATATAGTTCGAGGCATTCACAACAGTAAGGTTAAGGCCTCTCGACCTCAAAAATCATTAGCCGCAGAACATACTTTTTCTGAAAACATCTCTTCGGAAATCTACATGATGGAACACTTAAGTGAAATTGCTGATGAAGTTGAACGTCGTTTATTAAAGAGAAATCTGGCTGGAAAAACGGTTACATTAAAAATAAGATATAGCGATTTCAGCATTCAAACCCGAAGTAAAACCTTAACAGTGTTCATCAATAGAAAAGTACAAATACTATCGGTTGTTGAGGAATTACTCTATCAAGAAAGAATGAAAGACTCTGTGCGACTTTTAGGCATTTCGATTTCAAATCTAAACAATGAAGAAATCGATAAAGAGAAGGAAAACAACGAAACAGTAGAAGTTCAATTAAAACTAAGCTTCTAAAATAATCGTTAAATATTAGAGAGTTTTACAAAGTTAGATTAACTTACATATAAATATACTCGCTTATGAAACGCTTTACATATCTATTAATCATCACAACATTAGGAATCCTGTCCGTTTCTTCTTGTAAAAACGTAATAAAGAACGACGGTGTAGACCAATCTGTCGCCACAGATACTATTCCAGCCGAAACCGAACCCATGTTTATGTATGTAACAGCCGTTAGCGGTTTAACTCTACGAGATCAACCAGATCTTCAGAGTGAAAAACTGGCAATTATGCCTCTTGGCACAAAAGTTAAATTACAAACTCACAATAGCGAATCTACAATGAATATAGGCGGAATTGATGGCGCGATGGACGAAGTGGAGTTCAACGATAAAAAAGGTTTTGTCTTTAATGGTTTTATTTCAAAGTACACGCCTTCTGGAACAAATGCTGTTGCTGAAAATTATTTTGAAGATTTGAAAAAAGATTTTCCGGAAGTAGAATATTCTGAAGTTACAGGAGGAACTGTTAGCAAACCTTCTAAAACGCAAACCACACTTTTACCAACAGATAAATGGCACGAGGGTTTCTTTATGGCTCAGCAACTATATGGAATTCCTAGACAGTTTGCATTTCCAAACCCAACAGGATCTAATAATGAAATTCAGAAAAACAGTAACAAGAATAAAAACGACTTAATTAGCGAACTTCAAATTAGCCGTAGAAATAATACGCTTCAAAAAATTGTTTACTTCAATCAGAGTCAAAAACTAGAATCTACAGTAACAATAACTAAGGAAGGAAACAAAATAAAAATTGAAAAGGTAGAAACAGTAAATCAACCTTGACTAAGTTTCGCCCTAGTCAAGGTTAAAACTTCTTCTATTCTACTTGTGAAACGCGTAAAGTATTCACCATCCCTTTATTAACAATTGGCATTGCCGCCAAGTTAATCAAGTAATCTCCCTTGAAAACAAAACCATTATCGAACGCAATTTTATTTACGTCTTCTACGGTTTCATCAGTACTCACATACTTATCGTAATAAAAAGCCTTTACACCCCAAAGTAAATTCAGTCGAGCTAAAATTCTCTTGTTTGAAGAAAATGCCAAAATAAATGCTTCAGGTCTCCACGCTGAAATTTGAAAAGCGGTATATCCACTATTCGTTAAGGTACAAATGGCTTTAGCTTCAATTTCATTGGCCATGAGCGCGGCGTGATAACAAATTGATTTGGTTATATATCTATTGGTCTTTACCTTTGGAGGATCTTGCGGTACTCTAATTAACTTTGAGTTTTCAACGCTACTTAAAATCTTAGCCATTGTCTTTATAACTGCTACAGGATAGTTTCCTACTGAAGTTTCCCCAGAGAGCATAACAGCATCGGCTCCATCCATCACAGAGTTAGCAACGTCGTTTACTTCAGCACGAGTTGGAGTTAAAGATGTGATCATTGTCTCCATCATCTGCGTAGCAATAATTACAGGAATTCGAGCACGCTTAGCTGTTAATACAAGTTCTTTTTGAATAAGAGGCACTTCTTCTGCAGGAACTTCAACACCTAAATCACCACGAGCAACCATTAATCCGTCGCAGTGTGCCACGATAGAGTCTATATTCAATACAGCTTCTGGTTTTTCAATTTTAGCTATTATTGGAATTTTATATTCAGAGTGAGCCTCTATTAAAGCTTGTAGCTCCTTAAGATCCGCAGCACGACGCACAAAAGACAATGCAATCCAATCCACTTGTTGTTCTATTGCAAAAACAGCGTCCTCTTTATCTTTTGCGGTTAGAGCCGGAAGCGATAAGTCGGTTTTAGGAAGGTTAACCCCTTTTTTTGAACGTAATGGACCACCTTGAATTACCATTACTCGAACTTCATCTACTTTGTTTGTCTCTAAAACTTCGAATATAAGTTTCCCATCATCCAAAAGAATTCGTTCGCCTGCTTTTACGTCCTTCGGAAACTCGTCATAATTCATATAGACTCTTTCTCTTGTACCCTCAAATTCTTCACCTGTACAAAATGAAAGCTCATCGCCTGGCTGAACTACTACTTCTTCTTTCATTACACCAACTCGCAATTTAGGACCTTGAAGGTCTCCTAATATAGCTATGTGTTTCCCTAACTCTTCAGATAATTTTCTGATCATTCGAATTGTTTCTCTCACTGTTTGATAATCAGCATGCGAAAAATTAATTCGAAATACATCAACCCCCTCGAGAATCATATGTCTCAGGATATCTTCACTTGCCGTAGCTGGACCAAGAGTTGCTACTATTTTTGTTCTTTTTTGATTTGACATTTAATCGAAAATTAAATTGTTTTTTGATTTTATCTCGTCTACTTCAACCTCATAGGCTGAAATAACTTGTTTGATTTCATTTATATCAGATAACATTCTACGCAATGGCAATTTTCCATTGTCAGAACATATTTTTAAGAAGTAATCGACATTCTTAAACTCCGGAAGCAAATAATGCCTTGTGGCTTTATCAGAGACTAAAGCGTCAAAAAGCCCACCAGATTCTTGCAAGTCCACCTCAACCGAGTGACAAGCATTTGCCACCAAATAATAATGAGTGTACTTATTATGATCTTCAAAGTCATAGAGCGGAAATGTTATAAGCAGCCCTTTTGAAGAAAAGTCCAAATCAGATTTTGTTCTTCTGAATTGTGTGCCTAGTTGTTTGTTTAATAGATAAGCAAGTTTATAATCCTCCGCAGTGCAATGAATTGCAATAAGTTTATAAGGTTCCTCGGGTTCTTCGTCTAAAAAGAGTTTATAATTTGCCATTGCTCATTCTAATAAACTTGTGAGAAAAAACAATTATGTAGGTTCTCACAAATTGTATTTTTTACCAAATCCAACTTGTTAACAAAAATACGGAAGTAATTGCAGGTTTGAAATGTAATGAGGTTAATTGTTTCTAAAATAGAAATAAGATTAAAGCTATAATCTTCTCATCGTAAATGTTTCAGAGAAGACTTAACGTTGTGGTGGTGGCACTTTAATTTTAAGCTTATAGTAGGCTCTTTTAGCCGCACGTTCTTCTGCTTTTTTCTTAGAAGTCGCTCGAGCTTTAGCTACTGTAGTGTTATCGAGAGTTAGGCGAACAGCAAAATGTTTAGGTTCATCTTTGCCATTATCTTCATAAATTTCGAACTGAAACTGTTTCTTATGTTTTTGACACCATTCAATAAAGAGACTCTTATAGCTAATGATTTTACCCTCTAATTTCTTGATATCCACATAAGGTTTTATAACTCTTTTCTGGATAAACTTTTCACAATATTTAATTCCTCGATCAAGGTAAATTGCTCCAATTAGCGATTCAAACACATTACCATAGATATTCCCGCCAAATTGTTGAGTTGGAACAGTTGTTTTTAAAAACTTAATTAGGTTTAAGTCTTTGCCCAGCTCGTTTAGATGCTCTCGACTCACGATTTTGCTACGCATTTTAGTGAGATATCCTTCACTACCGGACGGCACTTTCTTGTATAGATGTGCAGCGATAACAGCACCAAGCATGGCGTCGCCTAAAAACTCTAATCGTTCGTAGTTTTGAGGAATACCCCCATTTGTTTTCTCATTCGTTGATCGATGAGTAAATGCGGTTTCGTAGATTGAAAGATTTTTTGGTTTAAACCCCAATATTTTCTTTAATGAGTTGTAAAACTCAACGTCTTTTTCTTGACGAGAAGAAAATATGTTTTTAATGGAAGCCATTCATCTTGCTAGGCATCTAGTTTTTTAAACAGCACACAAGCATTGTGTCCACCAAATCCAAAAGTATTACTCATCGCCACTTTTATATCGCGTTTCTGAGCCTTATTTAGGGTTAGGTTTAAAGCAGGGTTTATATTTTCATCCACCGTAGTATGGTTAATCGTTGGCGGAACCAATCCATGTTGCATAGCTAAAACAGAAGCGATTGCCTCAATAGCTCCCGCTGCCCCCAAAAGGTGACCGGTCATGGATTTCGTTGAATTTATGTTTATGTCTTTAGCGTGTTCGCCAAAAACTTTCATAATAGCCTTTAATTCTGCTACATCTCCCAGTGGCGTAGAGGTACCATGTGTATTGATAGCATCTACTTCTTCTGGACTAATATTAGCATCTTTAAGACAATTGAGCATTACGCGTTCTACACCTAAGCCTTCAGGATGTGGAGCTGTCATGTGATATGCATCACTACTCATTCCTCCACCTACTACTTCAGCATAGATTTTTGCACCTCTTTTTTTAGCGTGCTCATATTCTTCAAGGATTAGCGCTCCTGCACCTTCACCAAGAACAAAACCGTCGCGAGTTGCATCAAAAGGACGAGATGCTGTTTCAGGGCTATCATTTCGGGTAGACAGGGCATGCATAGCATTAAACCCTCCCATTCCGGCAATAGTAACTGCTGCTTCACTTCCACCGGTAACAACAATATCACATTGACCTAAGCGAATGTAATTAAGTGCGTCTATCATAGCGTTTGCAGAAGATGCACAAGCTGAAACCGTTGTATAGTTAGGCCCCATAAATCCATGCTTAATGGATATATTTCCTGGAGCAATATCAGCAATCATTTTTGGTATAAAGAAGGGGTTGAAACGCGGCGTTCCATCCCCTTCAAAAAAGTTTTGGACCTCATCTTGGAAAGTTTGCAAGCCACCTATTCCCGCACCCCAAATTACACCTACTCGAAATTTATCGATTTCAGCTAAGTCCAATCCCGCATCGAGAATGGCTTCATCTGAAGAAATTAAGGCATATTGGGCAAAACGGTCTAGTCTACGGGCTTCTTTCCTATCAAAATAGTCCTCCGGATTGTAGTTTTTTAATTCGCATGCGAATTTAGTCTTGAACTTTTCAGTATCAAAATACGTAATGGGTCCACAGCCACTTTTTCCATTAGCTAGACTTTCCCAATATTCTTGGATATTATTACCAATTGGAGTAAGTGCTCCAAGACCTGTAACTACAACACGTTTTAATTCCATTGAAGAATTCTTATTTTGCAGCTTCTATATAAGTTATTGCTTGACCAACAGTAGCAATGTTTTCTGCTTGGTCATCTGGAATCTGAATATCAAATTCTTTTTCGAACTCCATAATAAGCTCTACCGTATCCAAGGAGTCTGCTCCTAAATCATTTGTGAAGCTAGCGTCATTAACAACTTCGTTTTCGTCTACGCCTAATTTGTCTACGATAATCGCTTTTACTCGTGATGCAATGTCTGACATAATCTTAATTTTTAAATTTAATTATAAGTGGCAAAAATAAAATATTTTACTTGATAACAAGAGTTAATGTTCAAAATATAAGGTTAACCCTTCTAAAGTTACCCGTTTCTCAAATACTTTAGGACACTCAAAGCGCAAATTTGTACTTTAATTTCATAAAAATAAAATACTTTACTCATATAAAAGCCAAATACAATTATAAAAGAAAAAAGCAAATTAAACAATTTTGCTGAAAGTAGACTATTCTTCCCCTATTTTTGTGCTCACATTCATAATAGGTGGGTTCAAAAAGCTTAAAAGAAAATCATCATGGAAAAACAGATTGTAATTTTTGCCTCAGGGACAGGCTCCAATGCTGAAAAGATCATTGAGCACTTTCAAAAGTCTTCGTTGGCTAAAGTAGTTCTAGTTCTTTCTAATAAAAAAAACGCCAAGGTTTTAGAGAAAGCTGAAAAACTAAACGTTGAGGCATATTCTTTCACAAAAGATGAATTACTTTCAGAGGAGGGATTAATTAAATCACTTAGAAAAATCAAACCCGACCTTATTGTTTTAGCCGGATTTCTTCTAAAATTTCCAGAACACATTTTAAAAGAATTCCCAAATAAAGTAATAAACATTCACCCAGCACTACTCCCTAAATATGGAGGAAAAGGTATGTACGGAAGCTTTGTTCATGAAGCCGTTTTAAATAATAAAGAAACAGAAACCGGAATAAGCATTCATTATGTAAATGAAAACTATGATGAAGGAGCTATAATTTTTCAAAAAGCGACAAAAATATCTCCAGAAGACACGGCAGCTACAATTGCCGAAAAGGTTCATAAACTAGAACATGAATGGTTCCCTAAAATAATTGAAAAAGAGCTTTTAAATGGCTAAGAAACAAAAATATTATGTTGTTTGGTTCGGAAATCCAGCAGGGATTTTTGAAAGTTGGGAGGAATGCAAACGTTCTATTCAAGGCGTAAAAGGTGCTCAGTATAAAAGTTTCGAAACTTTTGCAGAAGCAAAGAAAGCTTACAATAGAGAATATGCCGACTACAAAGGAAAAACCACTAAAAAAACACTCTCGAAGGAGCAACTACAGATTATAGGCGAGCCTAATCTATACTCTATAGCGGTAGATGCTGCATCTAGTGGGAACCCAGGAGTTATGGAATATCGAGGTGTAGACACACAAACGCATAAGCAACTATTTCACCAAGGGCCATTTCAACAAGGAACTAATAATGTGGGAGAGTTTTTAGCGCTCGTACACGGACTAGCATTCTTGAAACAAAAAAACAGCGATCGAATAATTTATAGCGATTCAAAAATTGCAATTGGCTGGGTAAAACGTAAAAAGTGTAATACTAAATTAAAAAGAACAACCAAAAACAAAGTACTTTTTGATTTAGTAGAAAGAGCTGAGAAATGGCTGAAAAACAATACCTACACTACAAAAATCGTGAAGTGGGAAACCAAAGCCTGGGGAGAAATCCCTGCAGATTTTGGACGGAAATAATCCTTATTATCTCTTCTACTAAGTTGTTAAATAGCAGACTATCTTTAATAATTTCATTAAATTTGCATTTCAAAATTTTTCACCAACAGGTTTGCGGTTCTTTTGATTTTATACTTCCGGAAATCCTAAAAATTAAATCCCATACTATAGGGAACATATAAATATGAGTAAACTCGTAATTGTAGGCACTGTTGCCTTTGACGCAATTGAAACGCCTTTCGGCAAAACCGATAAAATCCTTGGTGGCGCAGCAACCTATATAGGAATAGCAGCATCACAGTTTAATGTGGACGGCGCAATTGTTTCTGTAGTTGGAGGAGATTTCCCAAAAGAACACCTTACAATGCTTGAAGGAAAAGGGATGGATATCTCGGGATTAGAAGTTGTAGAATATGGAAAAACATTCTTCTGGAGCGGAAAATATCATAACGACATGAACACTCGTGACACTTTGATAACCGATCTAAACGTTCTAGCCGATTTCAAACCTCAAGTACCTGAAAACTATAAAGATGCTGAAGTTGTAATGTTAGGAAACCTACATCCTTTAGTACAACTAAGTGTGATCGAGCAGATGAATTCACCCAAATTAATGGTGTTAGACACTATGAACTTTTGGATGGATAGCGCCTTAGATGATTTAAAAAAGGTAATCTCTAAAGTAGACGTAATAACTATTAACGACGAAGAAGCTCGTCAATTATCAGGTGAGTATTCATTAGTTACTGCTGCTAAATCAATTATGAAAATGGGACCTAAATATGTTGTTATTAAAAAGGGTGAGCACGGAGCTTTACTTTTCGGAGATGACGACGTTTTTTATGCACCAGCCATGCCACTGCGTGAAGTTTTTGATCCAACGGGAGCAGGAGACACATTTGCAGGAGGTTTTACAGGATACCTTGCAAGAACTAAAGATTACAGCTTTGCTAATATGAAAAATGCTGTTATAAATGGCTCTGCACTTGCATCATTCTGTGTAGAAAAATTTGGAACAGAACGCCTCTTAAGCCTCAACACTAAGGAAATGTATCAACGTCTCCAACAGTTTAAGAGCCTGACACAATTTGATATCAAATTGACATAAAATTTACGCCCTGGAGATTCAGGGCTTTTTTTGTGCCTAAATTCTGTTTTCTAAAAACAAAGTGGACATACTAAATATAATAGAAGGGAAAAAGATATGAGCGATGCCTTAAAACACGAGTGTGGAATTGCCATGGTGCGACTCCTAAAGCCTTTAGAATACTATAAAGAAAAATATGGTACAGCTTTTTATGGAGTAAATAAAATGTATTTAATGATGGAAAAACAGCACAACCGTGGTCAGGATGGTGCTGGTTTGGCTAGCATTAAAATGAATGTAGAACCAGGAGAGCGCTACATAAGTCGAATTCGCTCAAATGACGCTCAGCCTATACAGGATATATTTTCACAAATAAACGAACGTATTAATTTAGAGTTTAAAGAGCATCCAGAATACAAAAATGACGTTGCTCTTCAAAAGAGAAACATCCCGTATTTAGGTGAAGTTTTTCTCGGACACGTTCGATATGGAACTTTCGGAAAAAACAGTATTGAAAATGTACATCCATTTCTTCGACAAAATAACTGGATGCACCGAAATCTAATTGTCGCCGGGAATTTCAACATGACCAATACTAACGAGCTTTTCAACAACCTTATAAAGCTCGGAATGCATCCAAAAGAAAAAACCGACACCGTAACTGTAATGGAACGAATCGGTCATTTTTTGGACACTGAAGTAAATAAACTTTACAAGAAAGCGAAATCAAAAGGTCTTAACAAACAAGAATCCTCTCCGTATATTGCAGAAAATCTAAAACTTGCTAAAATACTACGGAAATCATCATCCAATTGGGATGGTGGCTATGCAATGTCAGGACTTTTAGGACATGGTGATGCTTTTGTACTTCGCGATCCAGCAGGAATTCGACCTACTTATTTTTATCAAGATGACGAAGTAGTGGTAGTTGCTTCAGAAAGACCTGCTATACAAACATCTTTTAATGTTCCTTTTGAAGAAGTTAAAGAGCTAGATCCAGGCCATGCTATTATTATTAAAAAGAATGGAAATGTAAAAATCCACGAAATTCTTTCACCTTTAGAACGTCGTTCTTGTTCGTTTGAACGCATTTATTTCTCTCGTGGAAATGATGCCGAAATTTATGAAGAAAGAAAGATGCTAGGTAAATTGGTGATGCCTAAAGTTCTAGAAGACATTAACTACGATACTGAAAACTCTGTATTTTCTTATATTCCAAATACTGCTGAAACTTCATTCTACGGAATGTTAGATGCAGCCCAAGACGAATTAAACAAACAGAAAAACGAAGCGATAATCAAGGAAAGGAAGACCTTAACCCTTGAAAGACTACACGAAATTCAAGCTTATAAAATTCGAACAGAAAAAATTGCGGTTAAAGATGTTAAGCTTCGCACATTTATTACAGACGATAATAGCCGCGACGATCTTGTTGCTCACGTATATGACGTAACCTATGGCGTTGTAAAGCCAGATGACAATTTAGTTATAATAGACGATAGTATTGTTCGAGGAACTACTTTGAAAAAAAGCATCCTAAAGATGCTAGACAGACTTCATCCTAAAAAAATAATAGTAGTTTCATCAGCACCTCAAATACGATATCCAGATTGTTACGGTATCGACATGGCACGTTTGGAAGACCTCATTGCTTTCCAAGCAGCACTTGCACTTCATAAAGATCGTGGCACGTATAATATTACAGAAGAAATCTACAATAAATGTAAAGAGCAAGTAGGCAAACCTGATTTATCAGTTATTAACCATGTTAAGAAACTATACGACCCTTTCACAGATGAAGAAATATCAGATAAAATTGCTGAAATAATTGGCGATAATAACATCAATGCTAAGCTTAAGATTATTTTCCAAACGGTTGATAATCTTCATAAAGCTTGTCCAAAAAACCTTGGAGATTGGTACTTTACAGGAAACTATCCCACAGCTGGAGGAAATCGCGTGGTGAATAGAGCCTACATCAATTTTTATGAAGGTATTTCGGAAAGAGCGTATTAGTAGTTAGCCAAAGCCCTATATATTAAATGAAAGCCCCGCATTTAAAGAAACCTGATTATGAAGTTTCTCTGCAGGTTCAAGGTCACTTGTTTTATATTTTGAAATAGGAACGTTAAGCTCTGTGAAGAGTCCAAATCCATGAGTGAAGAAATACCTCAGACCTAGGTGTGCTCCAAAATTTTTCATGCTTACATTTAATCCAGGGTAGATGTCAAATCTAGTGTCTACATTAATTACATTACCTAAGTGAGCGTTAAACCTTCCTTTTATATCAAACCGATCTTCAAAATCTGCAAATGGCTCTTTTTCACCTTCTAAATTAGTAACTTTTTTCACACCCAAAAGATATGTAGATGAGACTCCAAGAGAAATATTATCTCCCAAACCAAAGTCTAAACTTCCCATGATTCCTGTTCCGTTATTTTGAAAATTTGCGCCCACTTGAAATTTCACATCTCCTCGACCATAGTAAGCTTGACCAATTGCAAATTGTAAACAGAAAAAAGCTATAATTGTGGTTAATAATCTCATTTATGTAGGGTTTATATTAAAAATATTATCGTTTTCGAAATTACAGTAATTTATTTGTTCGAACAATAGCTTGTTCATTTTTCCAATCAATCCATTTTTCACCTTTCAAATTTCGCATGAAATTATCGTAGTGGCGCATTACTATAATATTATATAATGCTTTGGCAAAGTTTTTTGGTTTTTTCGGGATAGAACGTAAGCTCATTGAAAAACCAGGAGTTAAATATCGCATATAATGCCAACATCCTTCAGGCATATACAACACATTTCCATGCTCTAAATTAGTGATAAAACCTTTTGCTTTTTTAAGAGCTGGCCATCTTTCATAATCTGGATTAGAGAAATCGATATCTTCATGGGTAATTAAAGAGTGTGGAACCTTATATAAATAATCGTTTTGGTCTTGATCAAAGAGAATCACTTCTTTTTTACCATGAAAATGGAAGTGAAATATGTTAGCCAAATCGATATCATAATGCATAAAAGTATACGAATCCCTACCTCCAAAGAACAGCATTGGAAGTCCTTTCATTAATTTCAATCCAAAATCGGGATAGGAATAATCCCTTTGAAGCTCTGGGACTTCTTTTAATATATTCCAGAGAAAAATTCTATATTTAGTTGGCTGAGATTTTAGAAGTTCTACATATTCTCTCATTTTCATTTCAGCATGAGGCTGATTGAATTTGTTCTCATGGCTAACCGGACGGTCATCATATAGAGGGACGATCTTTTCTCCCGCTACTTTAACCATATAGTCAAGATTCCATTTAGAAAACGCAGGCCAACCATCGATAAAGCGCTCAATAACCACAGGTTTTTGAGGCTTGAAGTAGTTTTCCAAAAATTCTTCCTTCGTAATATTTTCTATCCTTTCTACCTTCTGTAACTGCATAATATTTTGAATTAAGGCAAATTTACAAATATCAAAACATGTGCGTATGAGTGTTAATATAACTTTAAAGATTTGAAAATATGATTTGAAACATCAATTATCGAATTACGATAATTAACATTATCTTTGTTATTGATAAACGATAATTAAAAAAATGATAAGGGTATTAAAATTACTAATAGACGCTTTATTTATATTGCTTTGCTTAGGGCTTTCAGGGTTTATATTTATTCTTCCCTTTGAAATCTATAGCACAAGAATTGTGAGTGTTCAAGTAAAAAGCTTCGAGGAGCTGAATAATTTACCCTTCTTATATTGGCTTGGGATTATACTGAGTATAATAACATATATTCTCTTTTTGATTGGTCTCAATTATTTAAAAAAGACCACTAATTTTTTTATAAGAAACACTTTCTTTCACAATACAATCATCAAGTGTTTAAAACGAAGTGGAATGTTTTTCATTCTTTCTGCCATCGTTTTATCTATTGCATACATAATAGCTTGGATGTTAGAGGCTTCTAAAGGACACATAAAATTAATTCTAGGAACAAATATCATGATTCCTTTATTTCTGTGTATAGTAGGATTATTCTTTATCCTTCAGAGTGAAATTCTAGACCGAGCAAAATCATTTAAAGACGAAAACGATTTAACTGTATAGGGAAAAAGTAGTTAAAGCTCAGAATATTATTTCAATTTTATTAAAGCATTACAACTTTAGATATGAAAAAAATAAAACTATTAAATGCAATGGTGATAGGGCTAATAGTGATTTTTGTTATGTTCTTTATCGGCAATATTTACTTAACCTTTTTCTCTGATTTCATGAATCAGTTTGACCATATTTATGATGATTTTGTATTTGGCTCTTCTACAAAGTTTATAGTTCTGTTTATTTCATCATTGACTTTTGTTGGTCTAATTTTCATTAAAAAGGGCCTGGGAGTGACCTTAAAGAATGAAGTGTTTAATAGTAAAAGCTCTTTAAGCTTTGTAGTGGCAGGTTATTTCTTCCTTTTATCTGGGGCTTTAGGAGGTGTTTTTAATATAATTTCTTTTATCCATTCCAATGGAATCACTGGAGTTGCTAGTTTTGGACAAGACCTTTTATTGGTTATTCTGTCTTTTATATTGTTTATTGTAGTAGACATTATTAAAGACGGTAATGAACTAAGACTCGATTCTGAACTAACAATTTAAAATGGCAATACTTATAAAGCTAGACATAATACTTCAGGAAAAAGGAATGACAGGAAAGGAGCTTGCTGAAATTGTGGGTATAACAGAAGCAAATCTCTCTATTTTCAGAAGTGGCAA
>DATGMT010000128.1:0-4416 GCA_035307265.1 Aequorivita sp. | reverse complement strand
ATTACAAATGGATCTTTTAACTCCATAGAGTTTACAAGTGGAGGTAGTGGAGATGGAGAAGGAGATGGCGAAGGTGACGGAGGAGAAGAGGCTCCAGAAGACGAATTCTTTGCGAAAATTAATGGAACAGACTTTATAACCGATTCCATTTCAGTTACCCAACCTGTGGTAGGAAATAATCACATGGTTAAAATTGAAGCTCGAACTGCAACACACGATCTGATTCGTATAGATATCCCAAGAAACATAGGCCTTGGAACTTTCGACATGCAGCGTATGTCTGACGGAACTAAATTAATTGGTCTTTATAAAGAAAATGGAGGTGAAAACCTCACTTCAAATCCAGGTACAATTACAATAACCGAGTTTGATTTGGAAGAAGGAGTTCTTGTAGCTACTTTTAGATTTACAGCAAAAGACCCTTTAAATCAGGATTCAACAGTTGTAGAGGTTACTCAGGGACGAATGAACGTATATTTTGAAGGGATTCCTGGCGCTAACAACGTTATGCTTGCAACAGTAAACGGTGAAGCTTATGCACCAGAAGCAGTTAACGTAGAAAGTGACGTTGTAAATCAATATCCAAGAGTAACTCTCATGAGTACTTTTGGAGATCAGCAAATGAAGCTGAGCCTACCAAGAACTATTACTGTGGGAACTCATGAAATGGTAACTGAAGTTAACGTAGGAAATGAAATTGTTGGAACTTTTACACCTGTTGTGGGTACTTCTATATCCTATTATTCCAATAACGGCACTTTGGTTGTAACAAACTACGACGTTCAAAATGGAGTTATTGAAGGAACCTTTGAGTTTACAGCAGTTGATGCTTCAGGACAAGACCCTACAGAATATCAAGTTACAGCAGGACAATTCCAAGTGGTATTGCCATAAGACTTACTTTTAAAAAATTTAAAGCCGGTTTTTGAAGACTTCAAGACCGGCTTTTTTATTTCCTACTCGACGTGTTTACTATTATTTTAGATTGCTCTATATAATAGCCATTAGGCACAAGATCTACCCTCTTACTATCCAGACAAACATGGTGATTTGATCAAGCATTCTTTCTAGCTCTTAGATCTCAGCAGTAAAGACATTAAAAAGATGTCTCTTGATAAAAGAGCCTAGACTTCTCGTTTAACCAAACTAAACAGGTTTTTGCGATACTTTAATCAGATAATAATGATTTCCTACCACCAAACCACGAAAAGTCTTTCTAAACCGTATTTTGTCTTCTTGTAAAGCAGGGGAGATTTTTTGATTTCTAATTGTTCACTAACCATTGAATGAATTTCAGAAAATGAATGCCAACTTTCTATTTTATCAACAGGGAGAAGCCATTCTTTTTTAGATGGAATTGCATATTGCGCCAGCGGGTCTTCTTTTTCAAAATCGATAAGATTCATCCAGCGACCCACTATACATTCTTGATAGTTTGTTGGGAAGTCTTGAACCTCTATGCTTTTAGGTATAAATAAAAAAGCCTTTAAACACAGTTCTTGTTCTGTAGGAATCTCAACATTATGGGCTTGAAGAGTTTGAATAGTTTCAGGTTTCCGAATCATAGGAAACTGTTTTAGCCTTATTTTCTCTAGCTTATCAAACAGGCTGTCTTTTCTGTTGGGGCCAATCCATTTGGCTTCTTGTGGAGCGGAAATATTGGCATCAAATAAATAGAATTTACAAGCTAATTCAATATGAGAAATCAATTGGGTTGACTTATTTAAAACGATATAGTCTAACTCCCCTAAGGTTTCATTTTCACCCTGAATTTGAATATTAGAAGCTAGAAGTTCGAAAAATGGAGACCGTTTAAGATATTCTTCAAAGCAAAATTCGGCTTGCATTCCCAGAACTAAAGTTGAAGGAAAATTGAAGTTGAAATCATCCATTTCTTTATCAAGAAAGTGAAAGTTTTGAAATGGATATCTCTCTGAGTTTATCTTTAAAGAAGGCGCTTGTATAAAATGGTTCAGGATGATTTGTTTAATTTTTTAGATCTTAAAAATAGAAGTTGCTTTACGAAGAGTTAAATTGTGTGAGTAGGATTTTCACTCATTTCTAAACCTTCTTTAGCTTCTTCATTTTGAATAATCAGGTTTTTAACAGCCCTAAAAGTGATGTCTTTTGCTTCAGCATAGGAAATGTTATACACGCGATTAAGCTTTCGGAATTCTTCTGGAAATTGCTTTAATAGAGAGTCGTAATAAACGTCTAACTGCAATTGACTTGGCAGTTCAAACTTCAGCTTTAGTTGGAATCGTCTTAAAAGAGCCGTGTCAATAATTTTAGAATGATTGGTTGCAGCTATCAATAAAGTGTCGTTGGGAAGTTCATCTATTAGCTGAATCACAGTGTTTACAAGTCGTTTCATTTCGCTGGAATCTTTGTCATCGTGATCTCTCAGCTTTCCAATTGAATCGAATTCATCTAATAAAAGGACTGCTTTTTCTCTTTGTGCCTTTTTAAAGACTTCTGTAATGTTTTTGGCTGTTTCACCTAAACGAGAAGAGACAATACTACCTAAATTCAGGATGATAATTTTTTTGTTAAGCGCTTGAGCAATTGCCTTAGCAGTAGTTGTTTTTCCACACCCCGTATGTCCAAATAAAAACAATTTATTGTCAACAGGTAGGTTGTATTGGTTGAGAACTTCAACGTGTTTAAAATCCTTCAATAATTGATTCAACAAATGTGTGTTCTCATCGCTTAAATGTATTTGATCTAAGCTAATAGTCGTTTCCTTCGGATTTAATATGAAGTTTGAAAGTGTCATTCTATGTCCTTTGTGATCTGCAAAAATAGTGAAGCTTTTTGGAAGCAATCCAAGAAGCTGAATAAAAGTAAAGCTAGCAATAAACTAAATAAAACGGTTGTTGAGTTATATTGTTTCAAACCACTGTATTCTATTAGAAATTAATAACTTCTATAAAAACCATCTTAAAAGAACCCAGGAGCAAGTGCTTCACCTTCATTCTAGATTCCAAAACGTTGCTATTTAGGCTATTAATTACTTCCCCAAACCGTATTTAATTGAAGTGAAAAATCGACTTTAAATCACCTTGAATACAGTTAGAATCCCACTCAAATTTCCCTAAAAACCACCTTTATAACCCTCTTTTCTTTCATTTTTCAGTTACTAAAAATGATATAATTTGACTTTTTCACTGCTTTTTTGACATCTGAAAACGTGAAAATCACAATTTCCGACCCCGATTTTGGATAAAAAACGAGTCCGATTTTGCAAAAAAGGCTCCAATTTCATGAAATTTTAATGCCATTTGTAAACGCCCTGTTTTAGGGCATTATTCAATGCTTGTTCAGTGTTTGTTCGAACAAAGGCCCATTTCTTCGAAGGAGGTTCGAACAACGTTCGAAGAACGTTCGAACAAATCTTTTCTAAAAACACCCAAAATCCATTTTTAGCCCCTCTCGAAAACAGGTTCAAATGTGACCAATTGTAGTCAAAAGTGACCAGAATAGATCAAAACGATTCAAGTGTTTTTAAATGTGACCAACAGTATCCAAAAGCGATCAAAACCAGTCAAAAATGACATATAGAACAAAAAGATAGTTTTTGATACCCAAAACTATCCAAAGGTGACCATAAGTGATCAAAAGTAACCATGGGTTTGTAAGTTAAGAAGGTACGCCATAGTTTAGTTGGCAAATGAATTGCTTAACCCTAAACTTTAAAGCCATGGGAAAACTCAATGACGGCTTGGTGCTTTTGCCCAACGCATCGGAAACCTAGTAGGTTAGTTCACAGGAGGAGTGAATTTACTCTACAATCCCCACGAGGTGAAGCTTTGGTGTAATAGAAGTGATAATATGGCTACAAATTAGAATAGGTTAAAAAAAAATAGTAACGCGAGTAGGGGGTGGAAAACACCGAAAATAATCAACTGTTCTTAACGGTTAGGAACATTTTAGATGTAAAATAGACTTAAAGACCTGTATTAACATTTAATTTGGATTACTTTAAGGTTTCCGTTACATTTGGATAAAGACTATAACAAACACTAGCATGCATAAGGAATATATACGCCATGATTTTCATGGAGTTGGGGGTATGCTGATGTTAGTGGCAAGCATAACGAGCGACACCACCGACAGCAATAACCAACAATTAAAAGGCAGAACAAAAAAATGAATATAGATTTAGCTAACCGACTAAGAGAGGTATTACTAAACGGAAAATGGATTGCTAATACCAATTTCAAGGAACAGATAACAAGTATAAGTTGGGAGCAAGCAATTCAAAAGGTTGAAAATTTGAACACGATTGCATTATTGACTTTCCACGTAAACTATTATTTAAAAGGAGTACTAAATGTGTTTCAAGGTGGAAATCTTGAAATTAAAGACAAATACAGCTTTGATATGCCACAAATCTCGTCTGAAACAGAATGGCTT
>DATGMT010000127.1:0-27682 GCA_035307265.1 Aequorivita sp. | reverse complement strand
GTAAGATTTCTAAAGTAAAAGATACGTGCTCTACGAACACTTCCTCTTTTATTAATTTCAATCTTTTGCAATGTTGGTAAATTAAGCGGGAAAATACGCTCAACACCAATAGTACCGCTCATTTTACGGATAGTAAAGGTTTTGGTCATACCTGTACCTTTTACTTGAATAACAACGCCACGGAAAAACTGTGTACGTGTTTTTTCACCCTCGCGGATTTCATAATAAACAGTAATTGTGTCCCCAGCACTGAATTCAGGGAAATCTTTTTTGGAAACAAATTCGTTTTCAACAAATTTTACTAACTCTTCCATTTTCTTGAGTTGATAAGGTTTAAATTAAAGCAACATTCACGGTTTTCGCCAGAGGTTGAATTAAGTGGGTGCAAAAGTAATCAAAAACATTTATTTAACAAGCAATGATTTACTCTTTTATTTGGATTTTAATTGATTTTGTCCGAATTTACTAAGCAACCGTTACTTTTGCCGATAGGCGTAAGATATAAGACATACTTCTTATTAGCTTGATAGTTTTGTTAAACTGATTAAGCATATTTTTTGATCAGTAAATTATAGTGGTGAATATAATAACGAAGCTGTAGCATCTAGTTTCTTTTCTCTGTCTATAATGTTTAAGTGTTGTTGTAACCTGGTTGTTATAGAAGTTATCTTCTATAGGTGTAGATTTAAAGAGCTTTAGGTGCTTTGTATAACTAGACACTTCTTAAAAATAATGAATAGTAATTTAGGCTATACTTTTAGTAAAGCAATTTTGGTTAGGAATTCAAAAACATATATTTAGTTGTTTACAGCCTCAATTATCAATCTAAATTCTATTCTAATAAATCGGGTCGGCGTTCTTTAGTTCGTTGATAGGCTTGTTCTTCGCGCCACTCTTCTATCTTTGGTGTATTGCCGCTTGTTAGAATATCCGGAACTTTCCATCCTTTATATTCTGCTGGGCGAGTGTAGATAGGAGGGGCTAATAAATTGTCTTGAAATGAATCTGTTAGAGCGCTTGTTTCATCGCCTAATACTCCAGGAAGTAGCCTTATAACAGCGTCACAAACAATGGCAGCTCCCAATTCGCCACCACTTAGAACGAAGTCTCCAACTGAAATTTCTTTGGTGATAAAATGATCGCGAACTCGCTGATCAACACCTTTATAATGTCCGCAAAGGATAATAATGTTTTCTTTTAGAGAAAGTTGGTTTGCCGTACTTTGATTAAAAGTTTCACCATCTGGGGTCATATAGATAATCTCGTCATAATCTCTCTGTGCTTTTAATTCTGAAATGCATTTGTCTATAGGCTCTATCATCATCACCATTCCTGCACCGCCACCAAATTGATAATCGTCTATTTGTTTATATGCATTTGTAGAATAGTCACGTAAATTATGAAAGTGGATTTCTACTAAACCTTTTTCTATGGCACGTTTAAGAATAGAAGCTTCAAATGGACTTTGAAGTAGTTCTGGCAACACAGTAATAATATCGATTCGCATTGAGAGTTGTGATTTTCAATTCAAGATTTGAATGTGTAAAAATACAGATTAGAGAGCAGATTAATCTTTCTTTTTTAAACGATGTTTTAATAGAAGATTTTAGGAGCTATCATAAAAAAAGGCTTGACTTTAGTCAAACCTTTTTTTGAAATTTGATGCTATATCTACAATTAATAGTAGGTATATCTTCTAACTTGGGCAATATATTTTGCAAGTCGGATTACTTGGTGGCTATAACCATACTCGTTATCATACCATATGTAAAGCACTGCATTCTTCCCATCTTCAGTAACGATAGTTGCGTTACTATCAAAAATAGCAGGCTCTGCAGATCCAATTATGTCGCTAGAAACTAATTCGTTGTTTATAGAATATCTAATTTGCTCAATCAAGTCTCCTTCAAGAGCATATTTCTTCATAGTTTCATTGATATCTTCTTTAGAAGTAGCTTTTTCAAACTCTAAGTTTAACACTACTAAAGATCCGTTAGGAACAGGAACACGAATTGCATTCGAAGTTAATTTCCCGGCTAGAGATGGTAATGCTTTTGCAACTGCACTTCCAGCTCCAGTTTCAGTAATAACCATGTTTAGACCTGCAGCACGACCGCGACGGTATTTTTTGTGCATGTTATCAACTAAGTTTTGGTCGTTGGTATATGCATGAATAGTTTCCAAGTGTCCGCGAACAACTCCATAGGAATCTTCTACTGCTTTTAATATTGGCGTAATTGCGTTTGTAGTACAAGATGCAGCCGAGAATATATTAACAGTTTCAGGATCGTATTCTTTGTGGTTAACACCGTGAACTATATTTGGAACACCTTTACCTGGAGCTGTTAAAAGTACTTTCGATGCTCCTTTAGCTTTCAAGTGGCGACCTAACGCTTCGTCATCTCGGAAAGCTCCTGTGTTATCGATAACAAGGGCATCCTTAATTCCGTATTTAGTATAATCTATATCTTCTGGTGCGTTTGCAGAGATTATGTGAACTGTAGTTCCATTGATTATAAGCGCTTTGTTTTTAACATCAACCGATACAGTTCCTGCAAAATCACCGTGAACGGAGTCGAGTTGTAGTAGCGATGCTCTTTTTTCAAGAACAGTTTCGTTTATTTCACCTCTAACAACAATTGCACGTAAGCGCATTTGGTTGCCTTGTCCGGTTCGGGTCATAAGCTCACGAGCTAATAAACGTCCGATACGTCCAAATCCATAAAGAACAACGTCTTTAGGTTCAATTCCTTTAAATTCTTTTGCGTCTTTCAGTTTTGCAGAAACGAAAGCCAAAGCATTAGAGTATTTGTCGTCTTCTAAGTGGAATTCATATGTAAGTTTACCTATGTCAATTTTTGCAGGAGGAAGATCTAAAGTTTTAATCGCTTGAGCAATTTCAACCGAATCGAAAATGGAAATAGGCTTTTGAACAATTTTACCTGCATAATGGTGAAGACTTAAAATCTCGCTCACGTTGCGGTCAATTAATTGGTTGCGAAAAAGAACCAATTCGATAGACTTGTCGTACCAAAGGTCGCTAATAATCTTAATAAATTCTACAGTGGCCTTGCGGCGATCAGTTTGAAAAGACAGTTCTTTCTCATAAACGTCATCAAAACTCATAATTGTGGATTTTTAAGGCTTCATAATTTTGGTTAGAAGCGGGTTAAAATTTTGCTGCAAAAGTAGTTATTATCATTGGTTTAAGGAAATATTATTTGATACTAAAAGCAAAGGGCTTTTAGAAGCAGATTATATAAGAAAAATAGCAATATATTAATGATATATTCAACAGGGATAAAAGATCTAAGATATGTAGAATTCGCTCAGTAACCTTCGTTATTGATTAAAGATATAAGACTAACTCCTAGATGCTTAGGTTAAACTGATTAAACATGCTTTTTGATTAGTAAACCTTCAATAGTGGATATAATTGCAGTCGAGATTTCCTTAAGATTAAAGTTCTCGACTGCAATCGAACAGAATTCTAAAATAGCTTTAGAATTTCATTATCTAAATATAAAGGTGTTCATATTTCCACTAGTATCCATAAATGTCATTTTAATTGGTGAACGATAGTTTCGTTTAGCCATAATTCGAGTAACGTCATTTATGTCTTTTACAGTTTCATCATTTAATTGTGTAATAATGATACCTTCAAGTTTGTATTGAGCTATTTCAGGGGTTAAAGCACGTGTAACCATTACTCCATTACTTAAACCACGATTTTTTAATTCTTCGGAATTCATGTTTTTTACTTCAATCCCAAGATCGTCTATTGTAGTGATTTCAAGTTTAAATAATGTTACAGGAAGGGTTTTTTCTTTGCCATTTCGTAGTACAGTAACTTGTATTACGTCGTTCGGTCTTTTAGATCCAAGATATCCAACCATATCTGTAAACTTGGTGATTTTAAGACCGTCCATTTTCTTAATAATGTCACCTTCTTTAATTCCTGCTTTATCAGCTCCGCTTCCTTTTTCAATTCCGCCAACAAAAACACCTTGCGTTTCATCAATTCCATATTCTTCTACAATTCGAGGGTCTAAATTTCCTCCACGAATGCCAAGAATACCTCGTTGAACGTTTCCGTATTCAAGAATGTCTTCAATGACTTTTCGAGCAATGTTTGAAGGTACTGCAAATGAATAGCCCACATAGCTTCCAGTTTCGGAAGTGATAGCTGTGTTAATTCCAACTAGTTCACCTCTTGTATTAACGAGTGCACCTCCGCTATTTCCTCTGTTTACAGCGGCGTCGGTTTGAATAAAAGATTGAGGGCTTCCTTCAAATTGGTTTAGATTTCTAGCCTTAGCACTTATAATTCCTGCTGTAACTGTTGAAGTTAGGTTAAAAGGGTTTCCTACAGCAAGAACCCATTCACCAATTTTTGCATTGTCTGAATCCCCGAACGGAATGTATGGAAAGTCATGACTTCCATCAATTTTTAGAAGTGCAATATCGGTTGAAGGATCGGTGCCTATAAGCTCAGCCTTAAAGGTACGGTTGTCATTTAATGTTACTTCTAAATTTGTAGAGTTCTCGATTACGTGATTATTAGTAACTATATATCCGTCGGGTGAAATGATTACACCACTTCCGCTTCCAATCTTTGCACGAGGTTGACCACCACCATGGAAGTATTCGAATATATTAGTGGGTTGTCTACTTACAGTAATATTTTTAACGTGTACTACAGCATGGACTGTCTTTTCGGCAGCAACCGTAAAGTCAGAGTTCATTTTTGCACCTATTGCAGAGTAGGTGTTTGTTGTAAAATTGGTGGGAGTAAAACCTGGTGTTGTAGTTTGAGGTGTGAATACTATAGTTTCTTTATCTTCTATCAGCTTATAACCTCCAAGGGTGATAGCGCCTGCAAACAGCGCTACCAAGAATAATCGAACTGTTTGTTTCATTCTAAATAAGTTTTAATATTAAATATCAATAGGTTACTTAGTGTAGCGGCCAATTACTAAAAATATAAATGTCTCATTTTTAGAAGAAGCCTCACTAACAAATTTAATCTTGAAGACTGAAAAAAGCATGCCGATATTAACGTTTTAACTTCTATTTAACTTGGTGCTTCGTTAAATTCTCGAAAACGAATTCTATATCTTTGTGCGCATATGGAATTCACTTTTTATAAATATCAAGGGACAGGAAACGATTTTGTTTTAGTCGATAATAGGAATGGGCTTTTTCCAAAAACAGACGTAGGTTTAATCTCCAAAATCTGTGACCGTCGATTTGGAGTGGGAGCTGATGGATTAATGCTTTTAGAAAATCATCCTACTGCAGACTTCAATATGGTTTACTACAATAGAGATGGCAACCCAAGCTCTATGTGTGGTAATGGCGGTCGTTGTATGGTCCATTTTGCTAATTTCTTGGGAATAATATCAGATAAAACAACTTTCGAAGCTGTAGACGGTGAACATAAAGCAAGTGTTGAAAACGACTGGGTTTCGTTGAAAATGTCAGACGTAGATAATATTAAAGTAGAAGGTGCATATACTTTTCTTAACACAGGCTCTCCTCATCACGTGGAAGTAGTGACAGGCTTAGAAGATTTTGACGTGTTTTCTAAAGGAAGAGAAATTCGAAATAATATTTACGGAGAAGAAGGTTCTAATGTAAATTTTGTAGAGCAATTAGATGACTCGATTTTTTCTGTGCGCACATATGAAAGAGGAGTAGAGAATGAAACTTTGTCATGTGGAACTGGTGTTACAGCTGTTGCTCTTGCTATGTTTGAAATAGGAAAGACAGATAAAAATACTGTGGCTCTTGAAACATTAGGAGGGCAGCTCATAGTTAAATTTGAAAAGTTTGAAAATGGCTACAGAGATATTTTCTTAGAAGGCCCAGCTAAACAAGTGTTTAAAGGAGTTTGGAAATGATTACGTTAAAAGGTGAAACCATATTATTGCGTGCACTTGAACCAACTGATTTAGATTATATTTTTGAAGTAGAAAATGAAGAATCACTTTGGGAAGTAGGGAGTACAATAACGCCATTTTCAAGATTTATTCTCAAAGAATATATTGATAATAGCTATCGAGATATTTACGATGTAAAACAATTGCGTTTAGTTATTTGTAAAAATGACAATCATCTACCCGTCGGGTTAATCGATTTGTATGATTTTGATCAGAGAAACTTGAAGGTGGGTGTTGGAATTGTGATTTTTCCCGACAAAGAAAAACAAAAAGGGTATGCTTTTGAAGCACTGAATTTGGTGACCAAATACGCCTTCGAGAGATTAAACGTTCATCAAGTATTTGCAGGTATAACCGAAGATAACGTTGGAAGTATTCGACTGTTTGAAAAAGCAGGATTTGTTAGAAATGGAATAAAGAAAGACTGGACCTTCTCAAGGGGAGTCTTTAAAGATGAATACTTTTATCAATTGATTAAATAAAAACTTAGTTTCAACCGAAGCTTAATACTTCATATTTAAGTATGTATATAAAAAGAATATTAATAGCCATTGTTCTAATTGGTGCTGTTGGAATGGGATTGTTTGCCTGGTATGTGTATAACATGGCTTTTTCAGAAAACACTTCATTTAACAACGAAGAGGCTCATGTGTTTATTCCAACAAATGCTACAATGTCCGACGTTGTAAAAGAGTTAGAACCATTGGTTATAGATATGGACTCTTTCATTTTAATAGCCGATAAGAAGCAATATTCATCGAATATAAAGCCTGGACATTTTATTATAAATAAAGGAATGTCTAACAATGATATTATCACTGTTTTGCGCACTCAGAATATTCCAATAGACGTGAAGTTTAATAATCAGGAAAGATTAGAAAATCTGGCGCAACATATTTCACAACAAATAGAAGCAGATAGTACTTCATTAGTGAACGCTATGCGCGACCCGAAGTTTCTAGAAGAGGTTGGTTTGAATGAAGACACTGCATTATCACTTTATATTCCTAATACTTATGAGTTTTATTGGAATAGTTCTGCTGAAACATTCCGTGATAGAATGAGAAAGGAATATGAAAGATTTTGGAATGAAAGCAGAACTAAAAAAGCTGAGAAGCTCAATCTAACCAAAGAACAAGTGATTTCGTTGGCTGCAATTGTTCAGAAGGAAACGGCTAAAGTAGATGAACGACCAAGAGTGGCAGGAGTATATTTAAATCGTTTACGAGTTGGAATGCTTCTACAAGCAGATCCTACCGTAATTTATGCTATGAAAAAAGAATCTAATGATTACGATCAAGTTATTAAACGTGTCCTTTACAAAGATTTAGAATTAGATTCTCCTTACAATACATATAAGTATGCTGGAATTCCACCAGGTCCGATTGCAATGCCTGATATTTCATCCATTGATGCGGTTTTAAATCCTGAAAGTCATGGTTACTATTATTTTGTGGCCGATGTAACTAATTTTGGATATCACAAATTCGCCAAAAATCTAGCACAACACAACGTAAATAAAGCAGCTTATGTACGTTGGGTTAATGAACAAGGATTAAAACGATAGATAGCATCCAGATATATTCGATGTCATTTTATCGCTATTATTTATACTCAGATATTTTCACACTTAATCGTTTTACGTTTTCAATTTATAAGTTTTATAGCTCGGGAAATGCAGCTATATAAGGCTTCGTTTTAATTTCACATTTAATTAACGCATTCATTTTCAGGTTTTTAAAAAATGACGTATATTTGCAAGCTGAAACAAAGTTGAGAATTTACACTCAACTGAAACTTTCAACTTAATGAGTAAAAAAATATTTTTCTTTCCAGTATTGCTTGTTGCTGCACTATTAGTAGTAACAGGTTTCAGTTCTAAAGAAGATTATAGTTCTAAACAGAATTACGATTTTTCAAAATTTAGTACTCGAGGAATGGATTTAAACTTCAATGTTCCATTGGAAGAAGAGGTTTTACCATTTAATACTATAGTTACTCCTAAATATTATTTGTTTCTAGGAAAAACGTATCTTGGTTTTAAAGAGGCACTTGGATTTAAAGAATCAAGAGGAGACTATCACGTTGTTAATGATTATGGATATATGGGTAAATACCAGTTCTCTGGTTCTACTCTCCGAATGATGGGATTCAAAAACATTGACAATTTTCTTTACGACACACGTCAGCAAGAAGAAGCTTTCTACGTATATGTTGCTTTCAATAAGTGGGTGCTTCGAAAAGATATAAAACGTTATCAAGGAAAAGTAATAGGAGGAGTTAAAGTAACCGAATCTGGTATTTTAGCAGCAGCTCACCTAGCTGGACCCGGTAATGTTAAGAAGTTTCTTAGAAGTGAAGGAGCCAATCGTTTTGAAGACGCTAATGGAGCTTCAATTCGTTATTACATGAAGAAATTTTCAGATTACGATACTTCTCATATCGTGGCTAGTAAAAAACGTAGGAGAGCGAGTTAATTTAAACTCTATCCCTGAATGATAAACAAGGTAGGTCTTTTATGAAGGTCTACCTTTATTTTTTTCCAGCTTTCAGCAGTAGTGGTTTTAATATATTCTGTTTGTAGTGTTATGTCGCAAGCAACGCAAATTCGAGTGTGAGGATTTAGAGTATCTATTAAACTCTCTAACATTTGGTTGTTTCGGTAGGGTGTTTCTATGAATAATTGAGACTGATCATATTCTTTAGAAAGCTTTTCCAATCGTTTTAGCTCTGTTTTTCTTTCGCGTTTATCAATAGGTAGATATCCATTAAAAGCGAAATTTTGTCCGTTAAATCCACTAGCCATCATACCAAGTAGAATAGAGGAGGGGCCTACTAAAGGAATTACTTTGATTCCGTTTTCGTGTGCGTGATGAACTACTCTAGCTCCAGGGTCTGCAATTCCAGGGCATCCTGCATCACTTATTACTCCTACGTCTATTCCTTTTAAACATGGATTGAGCATTGCAGGAATTTCCGAGGCATCGGTAAACTTATTAATTTGCTGAAAATTAAGCGAGGCTTGTTTTTTTTCCGGAACAATGCTTTTAATGAATCTACGTGCATCTTTTTCATGCTCTACAATATAATAATCGATACGCTCAATAGCTCTTTTTACTGATATGGGGAGAACTGCTAAAGGAGGTGTGTCTCCTAAAGGACAGGGGATAAGGTATATTTTTCCTTTTGAAATATTCATATAGCTTTATTGAATTATAAGTTTTTTTGTCAGCGATTTACCATCATCTGTACTCACTTTAACGAAATATATTCCATAGTCAAAATGTGAAACAGCAAGTTGTCGTTCATTGGTGGAAAGATCTGATTCTTTATAAATAAGTCTTCCTCTTTGATCAAAAATTTCAATGCGGTCGAAATTTCCTTGAGTCAAAAATAAAGAAACATAACTTGAAGTTGGATTCGGAATCATAGAAAAAGAAACTTTTACGTCATAATTATTTGTTTGCGCAACTTCTCCTCCTTTAATTTTATAAATTCCTCCTCCGTTGATATCTGAAATGTAAAGCTCTTTGTTTGAATCTTCACCAAAGGAAGCCCACATTCCAGGAAAGCTCCCATGATTGGTTAGATTTCCTTCGTTATCTACTGTGCCGATCATTCCGCTACAAAAGTCAGCAAAGAAGTAAAGTCCTTCGATATCTGAATATGTGGACCCTCTATATACAAATCCGCCAGTAATAGAACAATTTCCATTTATGTGTTCATATTCTGCAAAAGGAAATATCATTTCGGAATCAGCAGGGCACCCCGAAGTATTAAAAGGGATGTTCCCCTCATAGCATCGCCAACCATAATTCTGTCCACCCACGTCAAGCGGTTGTCGGTTTATTTCTTCTATGTCGGCTTGGCCTACATCGGCTATCCATATATTATTTTCTGTTTCATCGAAAGAGAATCGCCAAGGATTCCTCAGTCCGTATGCCCATATTTCTGATCTTGTATTGGGGATTTCCACAAATGGATTGTCTGCTGGAATTGTGTAGTTATTATCATTGGAGAAAGTATCGACATCAATTCGAAGGATCTTCCCCCATAAAACATTTAAATTTTGTCCGTTATTATCAGGATCTCCACTGCTTCCTCCATCTCCTGAAGAAATATATAGGTAGCCGTCAGGGCCGAATGCTATTGCACCTCCATTGTGATTGGGGTAGGGTTGCGTGTAGGAAAGTATCGATAATTCCGAATTGGGATTTGCTAAATTGGGATTCGTGGAGTTTACAGTAAAACGAGATATTTGAGTGTCGCCATTTGGGTCAGTATAATTGACAAAGAAGAATCCGTTATTCGAAAAATCGGGATGAAATGCTAGTCCTAATAGTCCTCGTTCATTTCCGTTTGAAACTTTCTGCGAAATATCTAAAAATGGAATTGAATTCACTGAGCCGTCTTGCTGAATAATCTTTATTCTTCCTCCTTGCTCTACAATAAACAGACGATCATCTCCTGAGTTCTGAATATTTAGAGGACGGATAAACCCATCTTGAACCAAATCAATATGAACTTCTTGTGCGAATGAGGAACATAATAGTAGGAAAAAGAATATAGAAAATAGAGTTTTCATGGCTGAATTCTTTTTGGATGAGTCCCTAATATAAGAAATTCAGCTAAGGCTACCTCTTAAAGGGAAGCTGCAATTTTATCGCAAGCTTGATCTAACATTTGGTATACACTTTCAAATCCAGTTGTTCCACCGTAGTAAGGATCTGGAACGTCTACATTTTCTCCTGGAAATATTTCATCTAGGATTAGACTTACTTTCTTTCTATGCTCATCGTTTTGTGCTAGAGATAATACATCTTCTTTGTTTGAATTATCCATTACATAAATATGGTCAAACAGATCAAAGTCACTAACATTGAATTGTCTTCCTCGTTGGTCTGTGATATCAATATTGTGTGCTCTCCCAACTTCTATGCTTCGCTCATCAGGAAGTTTGCCAACATGCCAATGTCCAGTTCCGGCAGATTCTACTACGATTGTAGAGGGATCTACTTTCGATTTTAAAATTCCTTCAGCAAGAGGTGAACGACAAATATTGCCAAGGCATACCATTAAAATTCTGTGCTTTTTCAAGATGATGATGATTTTGAAAATTTCATTCAAATATAAGAGTTTAGTCTGCTTTTTTAAAACAAAATGCAGACTAAACTACTTAATAAATATATAGAACCCTAAAGAGTTAGTTTTTTATTAAGATCTTCTACATACTTTCTAAATTGTCTATCTGTAGAAGAAAGATTGTTTACTGTTTTACAAGCGTGTAGAACTGTAGCGTGATCACGTTGTCCAATTTGTGAACCAATAGAAGCTAAAGAAGCTTTGGTGTATTTTTTTGCAAAATACATAGCAATCTGGCGGGCTTGAACTATATGTCTCTTTCTTGTTTTAGATTGTAGCGTATCTACGTCCATTTGGAAATAGTCACTCACTACTTTCTGGATGTAATCGATAGAAACTTCACGTTTGGTGTGCTTTACATAATTGTCAACAATCTTACGAGCAAGTTCAATTGTAATCTCTTTTTTGTTGAAAGATGAATGTGCAATTAGTGAAATAATTGCTCCTTCCAATTCACGAATATTTGTTTTTATATTGTTTGCTAAAAACTCAATAATATCATCTGGCATCTCTACACCATCGCGATATAGTTTGTTTTTAATTATAGCAACTCGTGTGTCGTAATCTGGGTGATTTAATTCAGCTGAAAGTCCCCATTTAAAACGAGATAATAATCTTTGTTCAATATCAACCATATCTACAGGAGCCTTGTCACTAGTGAGGATAACTTGTTTGCCGTTTTGGTGAAGATGGTTGAATACGTGGAAAAACACGTCTTGTGTTCCAGCTTTACCAGAGAACATTTGAATGTCGTCAACAATCAAAACGTCCATAATTTGATAGAAGTGGATGAAGTCGTTTCGATTGTTCTTTCTAACCGATTCGATGTATTGCTGCGTAAATTTTTCAGCAGTTATATATAGGACTGTTTTTTCTGGATATTTATCCTTAATATCAACTCCAATAGCGTGTGCTAAGTGTGTTTTTCCTAAACCAACTCCTCCAAATATTAAAAGAGGGTTAAATGAGGTTCCACCAGGTTTATTAGCAACTGCCAACCCAGCAGATCTTGCAAGTCTGTTAGAATCTCCTTCTAAGAAATTTTCAAAGTTATAATTTGGGTTTAGTTGTGATTCAACTTTCACATTTCTAATCCCAGGAATTACAAATGGGTTTTTTAGTTCAGGATTTTTGTTTTTTAGAGGTACATCTACTTCCTGAGATTGAAGATTGCTTCGGTTTGAACTTGGAATTTTTTCTGTGAATGGAAGTTTATTGCCATAGGTGTTTTCCATTCTAATTATATAAACCAACTTAGCTGTAGTTCCTAATTCCTTTGTTAGTGCTACTTTAAGGATTTTTACATAATGTTCCTCGAGCCATTCATAGAAAAATTTACTCGGAACCTGTATACTTAGAGCATTGTCGGTTAGTTTCACCGCCTTAATTGGTTCGAACCAAGTTTTGTATGCCTGCGAAGTGATATTATCTTCGATAAAAGCCAAACATTTGTTCCAAACCGATTCCGCAGTTCTGCTCATAGTTATAATTATATTTTTTTGTTTTGTTTAAAAAGTTGTGGTTAAAAAAGGGGGATCGTAGTCAATTCCAGGCCGTTTTTCAACAATGCAAATATGTGGACAAATTAGTTATAAAAAAAACCCTAAGTGGGTTGAATTATTGAAATATTTTCCCCATACTTCGTAAGTGATAAAACTACAAATAATCTTTCTTAAAACACACTAAAAAATTGAAGAATACTCTTACAAAAATTCGTGTCCGATATGGAGAAACCGACCAAATGGGTGTGGTTTATTATGGCAATTACGCTCAGTATCTAGAGCAAGGACGCACAGAGTGGCTGCGGGAGCTGGGCTTTTCCTACAAATGGATGGAGGCCAATGACGTCATGCTTCCCGTAGTTCACATGAGTATCGATTATAAGGCTCCAGCAAGGTACGATGATTTGATTGTGGTGAAGACAACACTAAAGAAAATGCCCACAGTTAAAATTGAGTTTTACTATGAGATTTATAATGAATCCAAACAACTTTTAGTTACCGCAACTACCATTCTTGTGTTTATTGATAAGAAGACAAATAAATTAATGAAGGCACCCGATTATTTAATTGAAAAATTAAATAGTTAATAACAATTTAGAGAGGTTATTTTTAATCCTTTTTTTCTTCAGAAACCGAGGGGTCTATAATTTCAATTTTATAAGTGTTTTCAAAAATGTCAAATATTCGTTTTGCTTCTTTTTTACGAATTGAAATTTCAAATTCACAGTTGAGCTCCATTTTTTGACTTACGATATTAATATCCTCGTCTTTTATAATTCTCATCACTGTATTGAGCTCAGGATATTCAAATTTCAGAATAAAAACTTCATCAATTGTTTTTTCAACAATAGTGCAAGCTTCTAAAGCCATTTGAGCTGTAACTTTATAGGCTTGTATCAATCCTCCTACGCCAAGTTTTGTTCCGCCAAAGTATCGAACAACAACCACTAGAATGTTAGTTACTTCAAAAGATTGAAGTTGTCCATAGATAGGCATTCCTGCACTATTTGATGGCTCTCCGTCGTCATTGGCACGATAATGCTCATAGTTTTTGCCCATCTGCCACGCATAACACCAATGTCTGGCACTGTGATGCTGTTTTTTAAGTGCTTCAATATGGTCTTTTACTTCTTCTTCGGAAGAAACAGGCAAAGCATATCCAAAGAACTTACTTCCTTTTTCTTTATATAATACTTCTTCTGAAGGTTTTAAAATAGTTTTATATGAATCTTCTTTAGTACTCAAATTTTGGTTTTTAATTCAAATTAACTAAGGTTATAGATTCAGATTCTTAAAGATCTTCAAGCTATCTCCTTTTAATCGAGCTTCCGAAACGAAACTTCCTTTAATTGATGGAGCAGGAATGCCTTGTCCAAAAGTTGTGCTGCCAGTAAATATGAAGGCTTCATCCCAAAGATTTTCGTTTATAAAAGTTTGCAGTGTTTTTGAACCGCCTTCAACAATTAGTGATTGAATACCTTGTTGGTATAAAGCGTTGCATATTTGTTCTGCTATACTTTTATTAAAATCAATTTCAATATGAACATTGTTTTTAGGTTTTTCCTTTATTGGTAGGCTTTTATGAGCTTCTTTATTCTCTGTAAAAATATATGTTTTGACTTTTCCATCTAGTATTGTTGAGCTTGGTGGAATTTTTAAACCTCTATCTAAAACAACTCTGGTTGGGTTGCCTCCCGACCAATGTCTAGTTGTTAACGATGGATTATCTTGAAGAACTGTATTTGTGCCAACCATGATAGCCATTTCTTCTCCACGCATCTTATGGGCTATTTGGCGAGAGTATGTGTTAGTAATCCAAACAGGTTTAGTTTCTGTACGTGTCTCGTTTTTTGGAGAAATAAAACGATCTAGCGTTTCTGCCCATTTCAATATAATATAAGGTCTTTTTTGTTGATGAAAAGTAAAAAACCTTTTGTTTAGCTCTAAGCACTCTTTTTCTAGAACGCCCACTTCAACGCGACAACCTGCGTCTATTAGCTTTTTAACGCCTCTTCCTGCTACTTGAGGATTTGGGTCTAAACTTCCAATAACTATATTTTTAATGCCTGACTGCACTATTAAATCGGCGCAAGGAGGGGTTTTGCCATAATGACTACAAGGCTCCAAGCTCACATAGATTGTTGCTTTGTTTAAAATGCCTTTATCACGAACACTTTTAATTGCATTTACTTCAGCATGTGGACTTCCTGCTTTAAAATGCCATCCTTCGCCAATGATTTTCCCGTTGGAAACAATCACGCTTCCCACTAATGGGTTCGGATAGGTTGTTCCCAAGCCGTTTTTGGCAAGTTGGATACAACGATACATGTATTTTTCTTCGGAAATATTCACAAATGTAAAAATACGATGATTTTAATTAGTTGGGCTTTCAGTATAATTTCTTTTTAAAAATAGATTAATCAAAAGTCCAACAGATAGCTTACCTAAGAAATTCAACTAATTGCTTCATCGAGTCATTAGCAGAAGCTTGATCGTATTTTAATAAGTATATTTTCTTGCTGATAAAAGGAATGTATCTGTAGTATTTTCCTTTTTCTAAACTCTCAACGTCAAACCCATGGTAGGCGTCATCATAGACTTTAATAGTCGTATTTTCATGGATCATATGTTTTAAGATATCGTCAAGTTTGATAATTCGGTCTTTAGAACCTATAAGAATTAGAACTGGGACTTTAGGGTGTAGGTCAACTTTATAACCATTCGCGGGATAAAATAAAGCGATGGAATTAATGTGAAGTGATTCAATTAAAGAATCGCTGTTTGCAATTGGAATGACGCCAAGTCCAGCGCGAGACCAACCAACAATACTTCCTTTGTGACTCGTGTCTATAAAATTCTCTTTTGAAGCCCAGTTAATTGCTTGTTCTAAAGTCCAAATGATTTGCTCGGGTTCTTCTTCTTTTACTTTTCGTCTAGAAGCTTTGTAAGCAGCAACGTTATCAACAAGTAAAACCGAAATTCCAGCTTTGTTTAGTTCTGAAGCAACATTATAATAGTGTGTGGTATCTTTGAAAATACGCAATCCTCCAGTGCCAGGTAGAAATACAGCCCATTTTGAAGCGTCATATTTTTCTGCTTTTTGAAAGTGAAAGAAATCGGTCATCTTTGCATCTTTCGGTACTTTCTGCATGGGAATGCAACTTGTGAAAAGTGAAAAGACAATCAATAACTTTATGGCGATTCTCATTGGTTTTAATGTTGAATATTAGTTGGTAACTAAATCTAGAAACTTCAGTCCAAATATAAATGCACCCATGCTTTCACCATTATAATAGGATCGAACATAGTCTAAACGTAGAAGCCTAAACTTTCCGATTCCTAAGTTATCTATACCCACGGAGAATTCTGAGTAAGGTTTGTTTTCTTCTATGCTTAAGAAATGAGCTCCTGCAACTAAATTGAAATTCAATTGATTCAGTCCTGGAATTTTTCCTAAAATCCAACCTTTAAAATCGTGTTCTAAGTGTCCTTCAAAATAGCTTTTATTAGTGCTAAAGGTATAATAAGACATTAAGTTGAAGACGTTTGTATAGTTTGGTGAAGTGCCTACGCGAGTTTGATTCCCGTTAAAATGTTTATAGTCAACAAAAGAAATGCCCTCGCCGTTGGCAAATGTGCCTCCTTTTAAATTGTAGAAAAACTCACCCTTGTTTCTTAAAGAAATAGATTGATTTAAGCTTCCTTCAAATTGTGTGTAATCATATTGGCTTTCGGTAGGTGCGGCTCCGTTTTCAATAACAATATTTAGAGTTGGATATTTATTGTTTCCGATATTAAACTTCATATCTGGATTTGAAAAATACTTTTGAGCGAAGTTAATTCGTGCTCTAACTCTAGTTTTTACAATGTTATGTTCTTCAATAGCAGCATTGTCAAAATCATTTGGTGCTAATGGGTTGTTACTTGTATAGCTAACATCTTTGTTTGGAATAGTTACATGATCTGTGTTGTTAAATAAGGGCTTCCGATTTTCATAACCAACAGATGCATATAAATGAAGACCATTGAATATTTCTTGACTATAACCAAGTCTTCCGTAGTTTAATTCATATAGCTTCATGTAGTTTCTTTCAAAAAACAATGTAGCTATGGAGTTTATGCTAGGAGAAATAGGTTCGTTACTGTTAAATTGTGTTGCTTTACTTCCTCCCATTAACCAAAGCTGAAGTTTATCTTTCCAGTTAAAATTTCGTAAAACAAAACCATGAAAACGAAGCCTATCTTCATCTATCCCATAATCTGCAGTTATATTTGAAGAGAAAATATTGGTTTGATTTTCGTTATACCACTTTCTGAAGTTTAACCCTGCTTTACTGTTCCAACCTTGGACTGTATTAAACCCTATTTTGGTTAGAGGTCCATCATAGCTTATTGACCATTTTTCAAAAGAGTTTTTATATGAATATCCTGTTAATGGCGACATTACTCCAAATTTGTTTGACCTAGCGTCAAGGGAGTCTAAATATGGCTTTGAGCGTCGTAGCACTTGTAAACTGTCTCGCCGAACATAGTCTTTCAACTCTTCATCGGTTAGTGGAACGGGTCTAACACCTTTCCAATATATGCTGTCCTTTTTGTTAGCATCGTCAAGAAACGAAAGCACTTCATTGGTGAAAGTTTTCTTAGTAAACTCGGGTTTGAAATCATAATTTGAGTACACCGCGATGAAACCTCCTTGTCCTTTCATTCCAAACATTCCAAATCCAAAGTCTATGGTTTGCGATATTTTGACCCAGAAATTATGGTCAGAATCAAATTTATAGTTCTGTTTTATTTTTAAATCGCTTACAAAAGGTATTTGAATCGCAGCTCCTGTTGTAGATAGTTCTGTTCCGTATAGTTGCCAGTCATCTTCAACAATATAAACATATCCGTGCCAGACTCTGTCTTTAGGGCGACGAGGAATAACCTTTATTTTATTAATGAGTTTTGAACCTTCATAAAAAACTCCATCCAACTTGTATTTGTAATAATTCAGCGCGTTGTTTGCAATGGGTGAAACAAGTGGAGCATTTAGCTCGATAGAATTTTCGTAAAATGAAATATTGGCACTTTGAGCGCTATTGAAGCTGAAGCCATTGTCGTTCCCACTTACTTTGCTTGCGATTATTTCTTCAGTGAATTTATCAGGTTTTTGATATGCAATTTTCGAGATGGTTTCAGAAAGATAGACTATACCAGACCTTGTTGAATCTAAAGCTCCTTCAAAATCGCCTATTTCCTGACCAAATATTTTTTCTGGAATATCCTTCACTTGCCAAAGTCCGCGTGAATAGAAATCGGCGGTGAATTCACTTAGCTTTTCAATGTTTTCTTTGCGTTGGGCTATGGTGTTGCGGATTATACGATAGGCCGGATCTTCTTTGCTGTCTATAATTACTTCTCCTAATGTTGTGGTTTCTTCTGAAAGAGAGATGTTTAAAATATGCGGAAATGAATTGGGCGACACTTTTTTTGTAACCGTTTGATAACCCAAGAATTGAAATGTGATTTGATATTCTCCTTTCTGATTAATATTCAAGGAATAGTTTCCGTCGTCATTGGTGGTGGTTCCTGTATAACTGTTTTGTAAATAAATATTTACGTAGGATAAAGGCTTTCCTTCGGAGTCGGTTACTTTTCCAACTATTTGAGCTGAAACATTAGCCGAAATCAGAATTAAAAAAAGTAGAATTTTTTTCAAGATGATTAGGTTTTGGTGAATTCTAAAAATAACAAAAATACTCTGGATAGAATAGAGGAACCTATAGGAAATTAAAATATGAAAATGAGGAGTATTCCTTATTTTGAAAGAAGGTTATTCTTCTTTGGCTTCACGCTCTTTTTTGCGCTCATAATAGCTCTTTCTAAAAGTGCGACCTCTTCTGTTTTGCTGTTGTTTTGCGTTGTGTCGATTCCAAAAATATAGAATAGCTAAAAAAAGAATTCCTAATGATATTACAAGAATTGGATTAGATAAGTCGAGTGTCATAAAATTCGCTACTTATGAGTGTTTAATCGTAAAATATGAAATATAGGAATATTTAATATTACAGCATAAATTATTTGAGGGCCAGCTTTTTCTTTGGAATATGGGAAAAATCAGTTGAATGTAAAGATTGTTTACTTATCGGTTTTGGCTTTTTTTAGTTTTTGTGTCACTTTCTATCATTCCGTCTCTAAGCCGAATAATTCTATGTGCATTTTCAGCAATTTCTTCTTCGTGAGTAACTAAAATCACTGTGTTTCCTTCGGCGTGAATTTGATTGAAAAGGTTCATTATTTCCACCGATGTTTTAGAGTCTAAGTTACCTGTGGGTTCGTCTGCAAGGATAATAGACGGTTTGTTGACCAAAGCTCTACCTACAGCAACACGTTGGCGTTGCCCTCCAGAAAGTTGATTGGGCTTATGGTCCATTCTGTCTGCTAAGCCAACATTTTTCAATACTTCTTTTGCGCGTTCTGTGCGATCTTTTTTAGACGCTCCAGCGTAAATCATTGGCAGAGCAACGTTTTCTAAGGCAGTGGTACGAGGTAGGAGGTTGAAAGTTTGGAACACGAAACCAATTTCTTTATTTCTAATTTCAGCAAGCTCATCATCGGTCATATTGCTAACGTCTTTTCCGTTGAGTTCGTAGTTGCCTGCTGTTGGAGTGTCTAAACAACCCAAAAGATTCATGAGTGTAGATTTTCCTGAGCCAGAAGGCCCCATTAGAGCTACATATTCACCGCGTTCAATATCCAAATCTATGCCTTTCAATACCTTCACTACTTCGTTTCCTAGTGGGAAGTTTCTAGTGATATTTCTGATTTTAATTAATGAGCTCATAGATTTTAAGGTTTCTATCGAAAAAATTACTTGTAAATATACGTTATGTATGACGCAAAGATAGGATTGTTGTTACATAAATCACTTGACGATTTTTTAAACCCGAATGACAAAGTGCTGTTTAGGTTGTTCAGTTCTAAAAAACACGAGTCCCCATTGAAAAGTGTCTATGCTGACGGTTACTTTTTCGTGTGCGATAATTTTTTGCCATGTCTCTGTCATACTTTTACTCCAATATATATCATCGAAAATGATGAGAGTGTCGTTGTGAACGTGGTTTAAAATCGAGTGGAAATAATCTAAAGTGCGTTCGCCATTGTGATCGCCATCTACAAGGATGAGGTCGTATTTTTTTGAATTGTCTTCAGAAAGAAATTCTGAAAATGTTTTATGATGCGTTGTAATGTTTTTGAGATTATACTTCTTGAAGTTTTCCTTTGCTTTTTTGAGTGTTTCCGGACAACCTTCAACAGTGTGAACCGAAGCAAACTTGCTTGAAAGCGCCAATGCAATTGTGCCTATCCCTAATGAAGTTCCGAATTCTAGAATACTTTCACTTTCAAAATATGCGCCTAAACGATAAAGAAGTTTTTGACGCTTTTTAGTCATTCCAGCTACTTTGGCTATGTCTGAAACTTTTCGAGAAGTACCCTTAAAGATCCTTGAGCCTTGACCAAAGTCTTTCATTGTTATAAGCGAATTGTCTTGAACTAAACCTTTTCTGTATGACTTTAAAATTGAATAATCGGGATATTTTTTTTTATCGTTAAAACAAAGCGTAACTAAATTGTATACAAAAGGGGAGTGGACCCCGTGTTTGTTTTTAGACAGCCGAGCAAATTTGATAAAGCTTTTTGCTTGATGAATCATGTGGCTAATAAATTTCAGTTCTATTATTTACTTCAGTCTTCTAATTTGGCCGAAAGTTCAAACCATCGTTCGGTTTTTTCATCAATTTTGTCAATGATTTCTTGAAGCTTGATAGATTGCTTATCTATTTCTTCTCCATCCCAGTTTTCTGTTCCAAATTTATTCTGAAGGATCTCTTTTTCCTTTTCAAGCTTAGCGATTTCCTTTTCAATGTTTTTATACTCCTTCTGTTCGTTATAGCTTAATTTTGCTTTTGGCTTATCTTCTTTCCAGTCAACTTTCGCTTTGGAAGCCGCTGCAGAAGCTTCTCTTTTTTCAATTACCTGACTGTCTTCATAAGTTCTGAAATCGCTATAGTTTCCTGGGAAGTCTTCAATTTCAGCATTTCCTCTAAAAACAAAAAGATGATCTACAATTTTATCCATAAAGTACCTGTCGTGAGAAACCACAAGCAAGCATCCAGGAAAATCTAAAAGGAAACTTTCTAGAACGTTAAGCGTCACGATATCTAAATCGTTTGTAGGCTCATCCAAAATAAGGAAATTTGGATTCCTAATGAGAACTGTACATAAGTAAAGTCGTTTACGTTCTCCACCACTTAGTTTCTCAACGTAGTCATATTGTTTTTTAGCATCGAAAAGGAATCGTTCTAAAAGTTGTGAGGCCGAAATTTGTCTTCCTTTTTTCAAAGGGATATACTCTCCATATTCTTTGATTACGTCAATAACTTTTTGTCCTTCTTTAATGTGAAGCCCTCCTTGTGTGTAGTAACCAAATTGTACAGTATCTCCGATGACTACTTTTCCACTATCGGGTTTTACTGCGCCTGTTATTATATTTAGAAAAGTTGATTTTCCCGTTCCGTTTTTCCCGATAATACCAATTCGTTCGCCACGTTTAAACAGGTAATCAAACTTGTCTAGTATTTTCTTTTCTTTATATGATTTTGAAATATTGTGGAGCTCAACAACCTTAGTTCCCATTCGTTCCATGTTGATTTCAAGTTGGACTTCATGGTCATTTCTTCGTTGACTAGCTCTTTGTTTTATTTCGTGGAAATCTTCAATGCGACTTTTACTCTTGGTGGTTCGTGCCTTTGGTTGGCGACGCATCCAATCTAATTCTTTTTTGAAAAGCTGTTTCGCCTTTGCTAATTCTGATGCTTCATTTTCCATTCGAGCATCTCGCTTTTCGAGGTAGTAGCTGTAGTTTCCTTTATAACTATAAAGTTTTCCCTCGTCGAGCTCTACAATTTCATTACACACACGTTCTAAAAAATAACGGTCGTGAGTAACCATAAATAAAGTGAAGTTTTCCTTAGCAAATAAATTCTCCAACCATTCGATCATTTCTAAATCCAAATGGTTTGTAGGCTCATCCATAATCAAGAGATCAGGCGAGGTGAGAAGTGCATTGGCAAGTGCGAGACGTTTTTTTTGTCCACCGCTTAAATTAGAAACTTTTTGATCCATGTCTTCCAGCTTTAACTGAAAGAGAATTTGTTTATATCGAGTTTCAAAATCCCAAGCATTATGCGCATCCATATTGTCGAAAGCTTTTTGCATTGCTTCTGAATCGTCAGGATTAGCAATTGCTTTTTCATAAGCTTCAATTATTTTCAGAATTGGATTGTCTGATGAAAAGATGGTTTGCTCTACAGTAAGTTCGGGGTTTAGGTCTGGTTCTTGTGGAAGATAACTAGTTCTTAATCCTTTTCGGAAAGTTACAATTCCTGTGTCGGCTGCATCGATTCCTGCAATAATGTTTAATAGGGAAGTTTTCCCTGTACCGTTTTTTGCAACAAATCCAATTTTTTGTCCTGCGTTAATCCCAAAAGAGATACCTTCAAAAAGCACTCTCATGCCGAAGGATTTAGATATATTTTCTACTGAAAGATAATTCACTGTTTATGTTTTCCGCAAAAGTAATGAATTTGTAGATGGAGTGAAGGATTTGTTGATATGTCGATGAAAGTAATATTATGATGTTAAGAATCTAAAAAGCTTAAATATTTTCTAAATAGAAAAGATTGATACTGCAATAGCAAATCTTCCTAAGTTTTAAAAGGGCAATCGAAGGAAAGTTGCTATTTTTACCCTCCGATAAAAAATTTGAAAAAAGAGTATTATGAGCAAACCTATAGAAAGAATTAAATGTTTGATTATTGGTTCTGGACCTGCTGGTTATACAGCAGCAATTTACGCTGCTAGAGCCGACCTTAAACCTGTTTTGTACACTGGAATGGAGCCAGGAGGCCAATTAACTACCACAACAGAAGTAGATAACTTTCCAGGATATCCCGAGGGAATTGATGGCCCTACAATGATGGTTCAGCTACAACAACAAGCAGAACGATTTGGAACACAAGTTCGAATTGGAATGGTTACAGAAGTGAAATTCAGCGATAAAGTTGGAGGAATTCACGAAGTGATAGTCGATAACACTACAAAGCTTGAAGCTGAAACTGTAATTATTTCTACAGGTGCTACTGCAAAATACCTAGGTTTGCCAAGTGAGCAAAGACTGCGTGGAGGTGGAGTTTCTGCTTGTGCAGTGTGTGATGGTTTTTTCTATAAAGGTCAGGAAGTAGCTATTGTTGGAGCTGGAGACACTGCAGCTGAAGAAGCAACCTACCTAGCAAACTTGTGTAGTAAAGTTACTATGCTTGTTCGTAAAGACTTTATGCGGGCGTCTAAAGCAATGCAGCATAGAGTAAACAATACAAAAAACCTTGAAGTTTTATACAATACAGAAGTTGATGAAGTTCTAGGAGATCAAGTTGTGGAAGGACTTAGATTGGTGAATAACCAAACAGGAGAGAAAAAGGAAATAGCAGTTACTGGCTTGTTTATTGCTATTGGACACACTCCAAATACTGATATTTTCAAAGGTCAGCTTGATATGGATGAGTCTGGATATATAATCACCAAAGGAAAAAGCACGAAAACTAATATTCCAGGAGTATTTGCTAGTGGTGATGTTCAAGATAACGAATATCGTCAAGCTGTAACTGCTGCAGGAACTGGTTGTATGGCTGCTTTAGATGCTGAAAGATATTTAGCAACAATCGAATCTGAAGTTACTGCTTAAGCATCCTATAAACTTTTTAGAATTGAAAGAACCGCCAAGAAATGAAATTAAGAGCCGATAATTTAATTAAGTCATATAAAGGAAGAAAAGTAGTTAAGGGAATTTCTGTGGAAGTTAACCAAGGCGAAATTGTTGGACTACTCGGACCTAATGGAGCGGGGAAGACCACTTCTTTCTATATGATTGTTGGGTTAATTAAACCTAATGGAGGTCAAATTTTCTTGGATGGAACCGATATCACTAAATATCCAATGTATAAACGTGCACAAAATGGAATTGGATATTTAGCTCAGGAAGCTTCTGTTTTCAGAAAGTTGAGTGTTGAGGATAATATCTTAAGTGTTCTTCAGCTCACAAAGCTTTCTAAAAAAGAGCAACACGCTAAAATGGAATCTTTGATTGAAGAATTTGGTCTAGGCCATATCCGAACAAACCGTGGAGACCTTTTAAGTGGAGGTGAGAGACGTAGAACGGAAATTGCACGTGCACTGGCTACCGACCCAAACTTTATTCTTCTTGATGAGCCGTTTGCAGGAGTTGACCCTGTTGCAGTTGAAGATATTCAACGGATTGTAGCCCAACTAAAAAATAAGAATATTGGAATTCTAATTACCGACCACAACGTTCAAGAAACACTTGCAATTACAGATAGAACCTATCTAATGTTTGAAGGAAGTATCTTAAAGCATGGAGTCCCTGAAGAACTTGCTGCCGATGAAATGGTTAGAAAAGTTTACTTAGGTCAGAATTTTGAACTTAGAAAGAAGAAATTGGAATTCTAATGTAAACACCAATACTTAAACAAAAAGGCTCATTTTCAATTCAGAAAATGAGCCTTTTTATTTGCCTAAGAACTTACGCTTAAGCGATTTCTTTATTTCTGCTTTGACTTATCATTGAAAGTATTATATACAATAAAATGATAATCGGAATTGCTAAGAATTTTAGTGAGAATAAAAGTATAATACACAACACTAAAAATATGTAGCGAATAGCATTGGTTTTAAAATCCCATGTTTTAAATTTTAGTGCAAACAAGGGTAGTTCTGCATTCATAAGAATACAGCTTAGTATTGTTAGAGCTATTAAAAACAACTCATTTAAAATGATAGCCTCCGCAAGGCTTGAAGGTTGGAATTCTAAAATTAAAGGAAGGCTTAAAATTAAAAGCGCATTTGCAGGAGTAGGCAAGCCTATAAAGCCTGTTGTTTGTCTTGTGTCTACATTAAATTTAGCAAGTCTATAAGCAGCTCCCACAACTATTAGCAGCCCTATTAGAGGAAGATAATTAGAAACACCAACGTTCCAGCCATTTGAAGAAATTACATCTGTAAGACTTTGTTTATGGCCAACAAAAGACAAATTCATGATTTGGAACATTACAATTCCTGGAGCAACACCGCTAGTAATTACGTCGGCTAAAGAGTCTAACTGTAACCCAACTTCACTTTGTGCATTTAGTAGTCTTGCAGCCAATCCGTCAAAGAAATCAAAGAAAATTCCTGCAAAAACAAATACAGAAGCAAGAACTAAATCTCCTGAAACAGCAAATAGAATAGCTATTGATCCACAAAGGATGTTAAGTGACGTAATTAAATTTGGTATTTGCTTTAGCATAATTTTCAGTGAGGTGTAAATTGTAGTCCATAAAAATATGGAGAATGTCTTTAAAAAATAATTGTCCAAAGTCAATTGGTTGACATTTCGGACTATATTTGGATTTTGAGACAAAAATAACAAAGAATTTCTCTCAAACGGCAGCAAAATACAATATGTAGATCAATTTAAAGTTTAGTATTCTGTAAAATAATATGATCTTTGTCCAAATTTTTACAATTGAAAGAGAAACTCCTCGTCCTAATCATCCTTATATCGGCTTCTTCGGTAGCTCAAACTGCACGTAAATATTCTAACGAATTTATGAATATTGGTGTAGATGCTGCTGCTTTTGGAATGAGCAATGCCGTAGTAGCAACTTCTTCAGATGTTAACGCAGGTTATTGGAACCCTGCTGGTCTTGTTAATTTAGAAGACAAGCAACTATCGTTAATGCACGCTGCCTACTTTGCTAACATAGCCAACTATGACTATGCAGCATTTGCAATGCCAATAGACAATAAAAGTGCCGTAGGTCTTTCAATAATTCGTTTTGGAGTAGATGATATTTTGAACACAACCAAGCTAATTGATGAAAATGGAGAGCCTAATTATGCTAATATTTCAAAGTTCTCTACTGCAGATTATGGTTTTACATTTTCCTACGCACGAAGACTTCCGTTGGATGGGCTTAATTACGGTGTGAATGCAAAAGTAATTCGCCGTGTTATTGGAGAATTTGCAAGTTCATGGGGATTTGGATTTGATGCTGGAATTCAGTTTAGAAATGACAAATGGATGTTTGGATTAATGGCAAGAGATATAAGTACTACGTTTAATGCTTGGACCATTGATAAAGAGAAATTTGCTGAAATACAAGGTGCTGTAGAGGATCAGAATCAAGATTTGCCAGAAACCACCGAATTAACAATTCCAAAACTGCAAATTGGGATGGCTCGTAAATTTGTTTATAGGCATGATTTTTCGTTGCTAGCTGAGGTAGATTTAAACTTCAGATTTGCCGAAACAAATGATATTATTTCCACTTCTTTTGCAAGTATCACGCCTTCTTTAGGATTAGAATTTGCCTATATAGATATGGTGTATGTGCGTGGGGGAGTAGGAAACTTCCAAACAATCCAGCAATTAGATGGAAGTGATTCTATGGGCTTTCAACCCAATATTGGAGTTGGATTTAAATATAGAGGTATTCATGTAGACTATGCACTTACAGATATTGGAGATCAAAGTGCAGCATTATATTCTAATGTGTTTTCATTGAAATTGGATTGGGAAATCTTTAGATAGTCTAAATGTTTTCCGAGCGTAATAGTTATTTATAAATCTTCCGAAAATTCAATCTAAATCACTAAGTATTGATTACTAATCATTGATGTCGTGACAAAAAAAATCCTTCTTTTCTTTTTACTTATAACCGGTATTTCAAATGCTCAGTATGGGTCATTGTCTCCTGCAGCGGAAATTAGCATTATAACTATTGGTCCTGGAGCTGAACTATACGACAAGTTTGGACATAGTGCTTTTAGAATTAAAGACACGCTTAGCGGAGTAGATGTGGTTTTTAACTATGGTGTTTATGATTTTGAAACACCAAATTTTTATACAAAATTCGCTCGAGGTAAGTTGTTATACGAATTGGGTGTAACCTATTACCAACCTTTTTATGAAAGTTACGTTGCTCAAAATAGATGGGTAAAAGAGCAAGTTCTAAACTTAAATAAGGAAGAAAAACAGATGGTTGCCGACTATCTGTGGAATAATGCACTTCCAGAAAATAAAAAGTATAAATACGATTTCTTTTATGACAACTGCGCTACCAAAATGCGAGATGTTGTTCAAGAAGTGCTCGACAATAAATTGGAGTACACAGATGATTATATTTCGGAAGAGTTAACCTTTCGAGATCTTATTCAAAAAAACTTAGAAGCAAATAGCTGGGGAAGCCTAGGAATTGATATTGCTTTAGGTGCAGTAATAGACAGAAAAGCAAAACCTATTGAATATCAATTTTTACCAGACTATGTTTTTTATGGAGCACAACACGCAGTGGTTCACAAAAGTAACGGAACAGAGCCTCTCGTTAAAAAAACGAATGTTCTTTTTGAAAACAAGCCATCCTCACAAAAAAATAACTTCTTTTTGAGTCCGCTTTTTGTTTTTGGTGTAATTGGACTGCTGATTATCTTCATTACTTATAGAGATCATGTAAAGAAAACTAGAAGCAAGTACCTCGATGTTTTCTTATTCTTCTCTTTAGGATTGGTTGGAATATTCTTGGTGTTACTCTGGGGAGCTACAGACCATACTGCAACAGCAAACAACTATAATCTTCTATGGGCATTTCCAATTTCTATATTGTTTGTGGTTGCAATTGCTAAGAAAAACATTTCTATAGCAGTAGGGAAATACGTTTTTCTATTGTTAGTGCTCTTAGTCTTACTTTGTATTCACTGGCTTACTGGAGTACAAGTTTTTGCTATTGGACTAGTGCCACTATTGATAGCTTTAGCAATTCGATATTTGTATCTATATAGATATATAAAAAGAAAAGGGTAGATTATACTTCAATCAAAACCTTATAAACACCCGTAGCTTCATCTTGAGTGAATTCTGCTCCATTGAGACTAAATTCATCCAGTAAGATTGTAGAACAGCAAGTGTCTTTTTCTTCTATTGTTTTAAGAGCAATA
>DATGMT010000126.1:0-5895 GCA_035307265.1 Aequorivita sp. | reverse complement strand
AAAGGAATCGAGGAAAAAGTTATTTTCCTAGGAAATAGTAACGAAGTAGATAAAATTCTTTGTTTTACCGATCTATTTCTGCTTCCATCTGAAAAGGAGAGTTTTGGTCTTGCAGCGCTTGAAGCAATGGCTTGTGGCGTTCCAGTTATATCGAGTAACGCTGGAGGATTACCCGAAGTCAATATACAAGGGGTTAGCGGGTATTTAAGCGATGTAGCCGACGTAGATGAAATGGCCGAAAACGCAATTAAGATTTTAGAATCGGATATTGTTTTAGATACTTTTAAAAAGAATGCAATTGAATCTGCAATGATATTTGACACTAAAAAGATTGTGCCTATTTATGAAAACCTTTATAAAGAAGCATTAGACTTAATAAAGTAAAAACACTATTTATCATACAGTTATAAAATAAAAAACGCCTCATTAAATGAGGCGTTTTCTATATATTATTTAAAACTTAAAACTGATATCTTGCACTAAGCCCAATGTCAAAGTTTACGTCGTCGTGATATCCAAGGTTTATTTGTGGTCTAATATCTAAAGAGATTAGAAGCGGGAAGTCAAAATTATATTCTATCCCAACATCACCCGTAATAAATCCATAGAATTCAGACTCCTTACGTTTCTTGTATGGATATTCGTCGTATTTATAGTTGTAGTTTACAACTCCTAAACCTGCACCAGGTCCAGCATACCAATTAAACCCACCGTCAATATTCCATACCCACTGATAGATTCCAGTTAATTTAACTGCATCGTGATGACGATGATTGTGCCATGCAAATCCTAACTCCAAGCGATTGTTCTCTCCTAAAGCACGTTGATAGTTAACTTCTGGTCCAAATCCATCATTATCGCCCAATCGAAGTCCTATCGCATTTTTAGAAATTTGTTGAGCATTCGCCTGCAGTGCAAAAGCTCCAATTGCAAGTATTAATAAAAGTGACTTTTTCATGATTTGTTTTTTAGTTTATGTTCAATAGCAAAGTTAACTCAATCCAATGCTGACAAGAGTTAAGAGGCTCCTAATCTATTTCAAAAACGCACAAATTTTTGTTAAGTTATTCATACATTTACACAACTATAATGGAAAAGCGACTCCAAGATTTTATAAAAATATTCAACGGTGAACTCTATATAGATCATCTTCATACTTCTATGTATGCAACAGATGCATCTGTGTATAGAAAAATCCCTTTGGCAGTAGCATATCCTAAAAATGAAAGAGGAATTCGTCAACTTGTTTCCTTTGCCGAAACTAGTGGAGTTTCACTTATTCCACGAGCAGCTGGCACTTCCTTAGCCGGACAATGTGTGGGAGAGGGTATTGTTGTTGATGTTTCAAAACATCTAACTAAGGTTATAGATCTGGACTTAAAAAATAAAACGGTCTCACTTCAACCTGGAGTTATTCGTGACGAACTAAATGAGCTATTAAAACCACATAATCTCTTCTTTGGACCCAATACTTCAACCAGCAATCGGTGTATGATTGGTGGAATGGTTGGAAATAATAGCAGTGGTACAACTTCAATACAATATGGTGTTACACGTGATAAGGTTTTAAAACTTAAGACAATCCTGTCGAATGGAGAAGTAGTTGTCTTTGAATCTCTTTCAAAAAAGGAATTTCTCGCAAAGACTAGCCTAAATACTTTAGAAGGAGAAATCTATAAAACTCTTTATGACGAACTATCCTCAAAAGAAATTCAAGCTGAAATACACAAGGAATTCCCTAAACCTGAAATACACAGAAGAAACACAGGATACGCAATTGACTGCCTATTAGACAATTCTACTTTTAGTGAATCTAATGAAGAAATAAATGTTTGTAAACTGTTGTGTGGAAGCGAAGGTACATTAGCCTTTACAACCGAAATCACATTACAGCTCGACACGCTTCCTCCACCTTTTACTGCAATGGTTGCTTCTCACTATAATACTCTTGAAGCATGCTTAAACGATGTGGTTGTAGCAATGAAACACAATCTATATACGTGCGAGATGATGGACGACGTAATCTTAGATTGTACCAAAAACAGTAAAACATATCAACCCTATCGCAACTTTGTTAAAGATAGCCCGAAAGCTATTCTGTTATTAGAGCTAAAAAGTAATACTGAAGAAGATTTAGAAAAACAGACAAATGAACTACTCGATTCTCTTCAGATTTCAAACTACAGCTACCATAACCCTGTTTTAAGGGGAGAAGAGATCAACAAGGCTATCGAGTTAAGAAAAGCAGGATTAGGGCTCTTAGGCAATATGGTAGGCGATAAAAAGGCTGTTGCTTGTATAGAAGATACAGCGGTTTCATTGGAAGACCTTCCGGCATATATTGGCGAGTTCACCGAATTGATGAAGAAATATCAGCAAGAAGCGGTGTATTATGCCCATGCTGGCGCTGGAGAGTTGCATCTTCGACCTATTCTAAACCTGAAAGAAACAAAAGACGTAAAGTATTTTAGAGAAATTACTACCGATGTAGCACTACTTTGTAAGAAATATAAAGGTTCTTTCTCAGGTGAACATGGCGATGGAATAGTGCGTGCAGAGTTTATTCCATTGATGATTGGTGAAAAAAACTACAACCTGATTAAACGAATCAAAAATGTGTTCGACCCACAAAACATCTTCAATCCAGGAAAGATTGTTGATGCATATAAAATGGACGAATCACTGCGATACGTTCCCGATAGGGAAGAACCAACGGTTAACACCTTGATGGATTTTAGCGATTATCAAGGAATCCTAAGATTAGCCGAAAATTGTAATGGGAGCGGCGATTGTAGAAAAACAGAACACGCAGCAGGTGCTATGTGTCCTAGCTATCACGCCACTCGAAACGAAAAAGATACTACAAGGGGCCGTGCAAATATGCTTCGTGAGGTTTTAACCAATAATCAATCTGCAAATAAGTTTAATTCTGAAGAATTAAAAAGCGTTTTTGATCTATGTATAAGTTGTAAAGCATGTTCAAGTGAATGTCCAAGTAACGTAGATATAAGTACTGCAAAAGCAGAGTTTTTATATCAGTATCAAAAGGAAAATGGAGCTTCGTTAGCTACTAAATTGTTTGCAATAAGCACCCAAATTAATAAGAAAGCTTCTTTGTTTCCTAAACTTTCCAACTTTCTTTTTACCAACTTTTTATCGTCTAAAATCATAAAAAATATCGGTGGAGTTCATCCGAAAAGATCGCTTCCTTTGCTGTCAATTAAAGGTTTCAGTAAGAGTGTTCAAAAATCTGTAAATCATAACTCTACACTAAATTCAAACAGAGATAATGTTAAAGGTGAACTCCTCCTTTTTATCGATGAATTCAGCAAATATCTCGAAGTGGAAATTGCGTTAGATGCGTATCATCTTCTATCGAGTTTAGGATATAAAATAACTGTAGTCGATTCTCTTGACAGTGCAAGAGCTCTTATTTCAAAAGGCTTTTTAGAAGAAGCAAAAATTCAGGCAAACAAGAATGTAGATTTCCTTAAAAATAAAGTTTCAGAAAGTGTTCCTTTAGTAGGGATTGAACCATCGGCTATTTTATCGTTTAGAGATGAATATAAACGTTTAGCAGATGATAAACTTTCTGCTGAATCTATCGCAAAACACACATTTTTGATTGAAGAATTCTTATCGAATGAAATTCAAAAAGGAAATATTTCATACAATCAATTTACTTCCGAAGAAAAAACAATCAAAATCCATACGCATTGTCATCAAAAATCTTTGAGCAATCAAAAGGTGACATTTGATATTTTGAACCTTCCAAAGAACTATAAACCAACCATTATTACTTCTGGATGCTGCGGAATGGCAGGGAGTTTTGGTTATGAAAAGGAACATTACGACATAAGCATGAAAATAGGGGAGTTAAAACTTTTTCCTGCGATTCGAAAATCTCCTGAAGAAACAATAATAGTAGCCAATGGAACTAGTTGTCGTCATCAAATTAGTGATGGCACCAATAGAAAAGCTCTGCATCCCGTAACAGTGCTTAGACAAGCATTGTTGTAAATCATTTTTGAATATTTCCTTCTGAAAGTATACATTTGTTCAAAACCCTTATATGGCAGGAAATTCCTTTGGAAAGATCTTTAAACTAACAACCTTCGGAGAGTCGCATGGTTTGGCTATTGGCGGAATTATAGATGGCTGTCCAGCTGGAATTACTATAGACTTCGACGCTATTAATAAGGAAATGAGCCGTCGGAAACCCGGACAATCCGCAATTGTCACACAAAGGAAAGAAAGTGATGAAGTAAAATTTCTCTCAGGAATTTTTGAAGGAAAAACAACTGGAACTCCCATCGGTTTCCTAATTGAGAATACAGACCAAAAGTCTAAAGATTACGATCATATAAAAAACATATACCGCCCTTCTCACGCCGATTTCACATACGATAAAAAATATGGATTTAGAGATTATCGTGGTGGTGGGCGTTCTTCAGCTCGAGAAACAGCTTGTAGAGTAGTGGCAGGCGCCATTGCTAAACAGGTTTTACCTGAAATTGAGATTAATGCTTTTGTCTCTTCTGTTGGTGAAATATTTATCGATAAACCTTATCAAGATTTAGATTTCACTAAGATAGAAAGCAATGCTGTGCGTTGCCCTGATGAAGCTACAGCAACAAAAATGGAAGCACTTATCAAGGAAACTCGTAAACAAGGAGATACTGTTGGCGGAACAATAACTTGTGTTCTTAAAAATGTGCCAATCGGACTGGGTGAGCCTGTTTTTGATAAGCTACATGCTGAACTTGGTAAAGCAATGCTTTCGATAAATGCTGTAAAAGGGTTTGAATACGGTAGTGGATTCTGTGGCGCAAAAATGAAAGGTAGCGAACACAACGATATCTTTAATACTGACGGCACTACTCAAAGTAACCTGAGCGGTGGTATTCAAGGTGGAATTAGCAACGGAATGGACATCTATTTTAGAGTTGCTTTTAAACCTGTGGCTACAATCATGCAAAAGCAAGAAACCATAGATGACAAAGGAAACAAAGCATTTGCAGAAGGTAAAGGCAGACACGATCCATGTGTGGTTCCTCGTGCTGTACCTATTGTAGAAGCTATGGCAGCCTTGGTGATGACCGATTTTTATTTGTTGGATAAAGTTTCAAAGTCCACAGATTTATAATATAATTTTTACAAAGTTTAATCAATAATAACTCCGCATAACGGGAAGTAAATATGAAAAAACTCGCACTACATTGGAAAATAATTATTGGCCTCATATTAGGAATTATATGGGCTCTTTTATCTAGTAAATTAGGGTGGAGTGATTTTACAATCAATTGGATTGCACCGTTTGGAACTATATTTATTAACCTTTTAAAACTAATTGCAGTTCCATTAGTCTTGGTTTCAATTATTAGTGGAGTTGCAAATATTGGCGATCCTGCAAGCCTAGGAAGAATGGGAGGGAAGACACTTTTAGCATATTTGCTAACAACCCTCTTTGCTGTGGGTGTTGGCTTAATTCTAGTGAATGTTATTCAACCAGGAAAACTAATCGACGAGCAAAGCCGAATAGATAACCGAATTAGCTATGAAATATGGGCTTCAAATGAAGGTAGAGAAATTAAAGATGGAGTGAACTATCTTCAAAATCCTGAGTTTTTTGAAAGAGCTAAAAAAATTAGTGATATATCTCATGAAGCTCTAAAAGATGCTTCAGTAAGCGAAAAAATGGAGACTGCACGACAGACACTAGAAACTACGCCGTTGCAGCCTTTGATAGATATAGTACCCGAAAACTTTTTCTTTTCATTGAGCGACAATGGTCTCATGTTGCAAATAATTTTCTTCGGAATATTTTTTGGTGTTTGTTTGTTGTTAATCCCAAATGAAAAATCACACCCCGTTACTACATTCATGGATAGTACC
>DATGMT010000125.1:0-3460 GCA_035307265.1 Aequorivita sp. | reverse complement strand
GCAAATGACCTTTACTTGGACACCGATTGGAAGCATCAATACTTCATGGTATTTCTTTATAGGAATCAAATCATCTATGCTTAGTGATATTAAATATGAAAAGAGACGTGAAGCAGATAAGAGGCTTTAGATAACAAGTTTTATTTAACAACTCTATTGTAGCCTATTCTTCTAAAACCTATACACATGAAAAAAGTAATTAACACCACAAATGCCCCCGCTCCTATTGGACCTTATAATCAAGCAATCCTTAGCGGAAATATGCTATACACTTCTGGACAAATAGCCATAGATCCTAAAACAGGAGACTTAGTTTTAGACGATATTGAAACTGAAACTAAACTCGTTATGGAGAATTTAAAAGCTATATTATCGGAAGCAGGAATGACATTCGAAAACGTACTAAAGTCAACTATATTCATTAGCGATATGGACAACTTTGGCGCTATCAACAAAGTATATGCAACCTATTTTAATGAAGCTTTTGCTCCTGCTCGTGAAACCGTAGAAGTAGCCAGATTGCCTAAGTCTGTAAATGTTGAAATTTCTGTAATAGCCAGTTTAGCTATTTAACTACTATCTTCACAGATAATATTCATTTTAAAACCTAATAAAAACAAAGCGTAATGAATCTAACTATAGCCATAATGACTGCTGTGATGCTACTCACACTCATTTCTCCTTTTGGAGTATATTACGCCGTTAAGTTAGCCAAGAAACAAGACTACACAGGTCATAGAAAGTTTCAAAACATTATATTTTTTATATGTGTTCTTGGTGTATTGGCTTTAGAAGTTTTAATTCGATATTCAGGAGGATCTGGAAGCTTAGCGTCGAAAAGCAATTATTACGGAACGGGATTTTTTACTTTTACATTAGTATCCCACATTATTGTTGCTGTACTCACCTATTTACTTTGGACAGTTCTGATTATTATTTCCAACAGAAAATTCCAAAAAACCTTACCAGGAAAGTTTTCTAAAACCCATAAACAAATAGGAATTATTGTTTTTATAGGGCTTATTTATACTGCAATATCTGCTTTAGCGGTTTACTTAATGAGCTTGAACCTAGTCTAGATTCAACAAAATATAGTCCTTGCTTTTCTTTTGATAGGCAAGTAAGTGTTTCTTAACTCAACATATTTTTTAGTTTTATAAAATGTTTGGGAAAGTTACACTCCCCTTTCGGTACATTTGTTGAGAAGGATTATTTTTCAAATGAAATACTGAAATAGAATATTAAATCAATTAAAAACACAGAAATATGAAACTTGCTGAAGGACTTTTGTTGAGAGCCGATCTAATGAAGAAAATAGAGCATCTTCAAAATAGAATTAGACCTGTGCTGATTGTATCGGATGATAAACTTCCACAAGAAGACCCAGAAGAGTTGCTTGCTCAGTTGCGAAAAGCCGTGCAAAACCTTGAGGATATAGTTGTGAGAATAAATAAAACCAACAATGAAACTATTGTTGAAGGCGAAGGCCTTTTGATGGAAGCTCTAGCGAAAAGAGACTCATTAAAAATGCTTTCTGAAAAGTTGAGAAACATACGCTATGCCGCTCAAATAAATAATAGCGGTGAAAACAATCTTAAAACTACTATTAGCATAAACAAGCTACAGATAGAGATGGATCAAACTGGAAGAGCATTTAGAGAAATAGACAGTAAGATTCAAGAAATAAATTGGCTCACAGAGCTTAAAGAGTAGGCCGAAAGGCTAGAATGGTCGGGGCGAGTGCCAGCCCCTTTTATTTTGGTGCGAGTTTTCGGGGCAAATTGAAAACTCAACCAAACATAGGCTGCTTGGGTTGCGGCAAAAATGTATTGTTTAGGGCCCATTACTGCTTACCATTTACACTAGTATCACTTACAATTTACTACCAGGTACTGACCGATCATTCTTTTACTATCAATTATGAATGAGTCATTGGAATCTATTAATTAGCAATGATTTAATTCTATATTTACATTCTTCCGAGGTATATTCCGTTGGAAAGTCTTCTAACATAATTCATGTCCAAACTACCAAAAGAGCATCAATTTATAGATCTTTCAGACTATGGAAGACCTATAGCTACTGTGATTGCTCATTCGCTTAAAAACACACCCTTCACTCCTATTCACGTTACAATTTCTTTTGTGATTTCTGGATTAATAGGTGTTTACTGTATTCTAAACGGATATTATTGGTGGGCTGCATTCTTTTTAATTCTGAAATCGATTTTAGATGCGGCCGATGGTGAATTGGCTAGGGTTAAACAAACGCCTTCTTATACTGGGCGTTATTTAGATTCGATATCGGATATCCTATTAAACGCTTTCATATTTTTTACTATTTGGTCTATTAGCAATACTTCTATTTGGATTTGCGTGATGGCGTTTTTAGGGCTTCAGCTACAAGGAACTCTATATAATTACTACTATGTTATCCTTCGAAATAAATTTGAAGGTGATACTACAAGCAGAATATTTGAAAACAATACCCCGACCGCATTAGAAGGTGAAAAGCAAAAACATGTCAATTTTCTCTTCGGATTATACAAATTGCTTTATGGAGCTTTTGATAAAGTGATTTACGCGCTCGATCGAAATGCTGAAAATGAAAAACCACCGCCTAATTGGCTAATGACGTGCGTTTCTACATTTGGCCTAGGGTTTCAGCTGCTCATTATAGCAAGTATGTTGATTTTAGGTTTAAAAAACTTTATCCTGCCTTTCTTTTTAATCTATACTATTATGGTTTTTGTATTCATTGCTATAAGGAAGATTTTCTATTGATCAGTATTGTAAATTCAATTTGAATTTTAAGATTTCTATTAGAAGGGTACGATTCAAAATCCTTTATCTTTGCCGCTCTTAAAAAAGGACTTAGTGGTTATATCTTTAATTTTAATAATAGTTGGATTTACAAGCTTAATTTTTGGCGCAAATTGGTTGGTTGACGGAGCTTCGGCTCTAGCGAAAAAGAACAACATTTCCGATTTAGTAATTGGTCTAACTATAGTTGCTCTAGGTACTTCCGCTCCCGAATTGGTAGTAAACTCGGTGGCTTCTTACAATGGATTCTCAGATATTATCTTCGGAAATATCATTGGAAGTAATAATTTCAACTTGTTTATTATTCTAGGAATCGCAGGGTTGATCTATCCCATAACTGTTCAGTCTTCAACTGCTTATAAAGAAATTCCTATTTCACTAGTCGCAACTATACTTCTCCTTATGTTAGCCAACAATTTCTTTATGGAGAACATAACCGAAATCTCTAGACTAGACGGCCTTATTTTGTTACTGTGTTTTCTTGGGTTTATCTACTATGTCTTTAGTCAGCTAAAACGTGATATCCCAGAAGCAATAACTGTAAAGCACATGTCAAATTACAAAATTTGGGGATTGATAACTTTTGGTGTTGCTGGATTAATAATCGGCGGAAAGTTGGTTGTAGAAAACAGTATTGA
>DATGMT010000124.1:0-11451 GCA_035307265.1 Aequorivita sp. | reverse complement strand
AATGTATCGTCCTCTTGAATTAGATCGTAGTCTGCTTCGTTAGCAAAAGTAAGACCTAACATTCCTTGTTTCTTCAAGTTAGTTTCATGAATACGAGCAAACGATTTTACTAGTACTGCTGCAACACCTAAATGTCTTGGCTGCATAGCTGCGTGCTCACGAGAAGAGCCTTCACCGTAGTTATGGTCTCCCACAACGATAGTTTTAATTCCTTTCGCTTTATATTCACGTTGTACGTTTGGCACTCCGCCATACTCACCAGTAAGTTGGTTTTTCACGAAGTTTGTTTGCTTATTGAAAGCGTTAACAGCACCAATCAGTGTGTTGTTTGCAATATTGTCTAAGTGTCCTCGGTAACGCAACCATGGTCCAGCCATAGAAATATGGTCTGTAGTACATTTTCCGAATGCTTTAATCAATAGTTTTACACCTTGAAGCTCTGAGTCTTTAATTGGCACAAACGGTTCTAGTAACTGAAGTCTTTCACTTTCTGGATTAACTTTAACTTCAACTGCGCTACCATCTTCATGTGGTGCTAAATATCCGTTATCATCTACGTCAAATCCTTCTGGTGGAAGCTCGATACCGCGTGGCTCGTCTAGTTTAACTTCAACTCCATCTTCATTGATTAATGTATCGTTCATCGGATCAAAATCCAAACGACCAGAAAGAGCAATTGCAGCCACCATTTCTGGAGAACCTACAAACGCGTGGGTGTTAGGGTTACCGTCTGCTCTTTTAGAGAAGTTACGGTTAAAAGAGTGAACAATAGTGTTTCGCTCTTCACCTTTTCTATCACTTCTATCCCACTGACCGATACAAGGTCCACAAGCATTTGTGAAAATTGTAGCTCCTACATTTTCAAATACTTCTAAAATTCCATCACGTTCGGCTGTAAATCTAATTTGCTCAGATCCTGGGTTGATTCCGAAGTCACTTTTTGGCACTAATTTCTTTTCAACAGCTTGTTTTGCGATTGAAGCAGCTCTTGTTAAATCTTCATATGAAGAGTTAGTACAAGACCCTATAAGACCCCAATCAACTTTTAGCGGCCAATTGTTTTCTCTTGCTTTTTTACCTAATTCACCAACTGGAGTAGCCAAGTCTGGAGTAAAAGGTCCATTTAGGTGAGGCTGTAAAGTAGATAGGTCAATTTCGATTACTTGATCAAAATATTGCTCTGGGTTTTCATAAACCTCATCATCACCTGTTAGGTATTCTCTAATTTTGTTTGCTTCATCTGCGACCTCTGAACGATCTGTAGCTCTAAGGAAACGCTCCATGGAATCGTCATAACCGAATGTAGAAGTTGTAGCACCAATTTCTGCACCCATGTTACAGATAGTTCCTTTTCCTGTACAAGAAAGATTTTTTGCTCCAGGTCCGAAGTATTCAACAATAGAACCTGTTCCTCCTTTTACAGTTAGAATTCCAGCAACTTTAAGAATCACATCTTTTGAAGCTGTCCATCCGTTTAGTTTTCCGGTTAACTTTACTCCAATTAGTTTTGGGAATTTTAATTCCCACGGCATTCCTGCCATAACATCTACAGCATCTGCACCACCAACTCCAATTGCAACCATTCCAAGACCACCAGCGTTTACTGTGTGGCTATCGGTTCCAATCATCAATCCACCTGGGAAAGCATAGTTTTCTAACACTACTTGGTGAATTATACCTGCTCCAGGTTTCCAAAATCCAAGACCGTATTTGTTTGAAACAGATTCTAAGAAGTTAAAAACTTCGTTACTTGTTTCGTTTGCTCTCATTAAGTCTTTTGCCGCACCTTGTTTTGCTTGAATCAAGTGATCACAGTGAGTAGTAGTAGGTACAGCTACTTTATCTTTTCCAGCCTGCATAAACTGAAGCAATGCCATTTGGGCAGTAGCATCCTGTAATGCAATTCGGTCTGGCGCAAAGTTGACATAATCTTTTCCTCTTTCTAATGCTTTAGTTGGGTTTCCATCCCAGAGGTGTGAGTAAAGGATTTTTTCTGAAAGTGTAAGTGGTCTCCCTACGATTTCACGTGCTTTATCAACACGCTCTGCCATTTGGGAATACACCTTCTTTATCATGTCTATATCGAATGCCATAAATGTATATTTTTGGGTTTTTAAAAGTTCTGCAAATTTACAAAATTCCTACATAATTAAAAAGTATATAACAAATCCCAATTCTCATTGCTTTTAAATTATGAAAAAGGCAGATGCACTGTTTTTATGTAACAATATGATAATATTAAATTATGGAAAATAGGAAATCCATAATTTAAATTGAAATTTAAACACTGTTTACTTAAAGAATAAAGAACTAAAACAGCCTAGAATAGACTTCTAATGATTTCTTCTATAGTTAATCCTTCAGCTTCAGCTTTGTAGTTTTTAATCATTCGGTGTCGCAAAATAGCGATAGCTGATTTTTGAACATCTTCAATATCTGGTGAATATTTACCGTTTAAGGCAGCGTTCGTTTTTGCAGCTAAAATAAGGTTTTGCGAAGCTCTTGGACCCGCACCCCAATCGATATAGTTTTTAACAATATCTGGAGCCGACGGACTGTCGGGACGAGTTTTTCCTACTAAGCCTACAGCATATTCTATTACATTATCCGCCACCGGAATACGTCTGATTAACTGTTGAAAGTCTATGATTTCTTGACTTGTAAACAAAGACGATACTTTTTGATTTTCTCCAGCAGTAGTTCTTTTAACCACTTCTACTTCTTCATTAAAAGAAGGGTATTCTAAGTTAATAGCGAACATAAAACGGTCGAGCTGAGCTTCTGGCAATGGATAAGTTCCTTCTTGTTCAATTGGGTTTTGAGTTGCAAGAACGAAGTATGGCAAGTCTAATTTATAATGGTGACCAGCAACTGTTACAGCTCTTTCTTGCATAGCCTCAAGGAGTGCTGCTTGTGTTTTAGGTGGCGTACGGTTTATCTCATCTGCCAATACAATATTAGCAAAAATGGGTCCCTTAATGAATTTAAACTCTCGGTTTTGGTCTAAGATTTCAGAACCAAGAATATCGCTTGGCATTAAGTCTGGCGTAAACTGAATCCGTTTAAATTCTAATCCCAATGCTTCGGCAACTGTATTGACTAATAAGGTTTTTGCAAGTCCTGGAACACCAATTAACAATGCGTGTCCTCCAGAGAAAATAGCGAGCAAAACCTGCTCAACCACTTCATCTTGACCTACAATTACTTTTTTAACCTCTTGCCTAAGAGCGTTGTATTTTGAAACTAATTTGGAAACTGCTGCTACGTCTGACATATTTTATACTTCAACTTTAATAAACAATCCGCTTTAAAACCGAATTGATGTATTTAACTATATGAAAGGAGAGTTTGGCTACTTAGCCTAAACACTTTACAGTGGCAAGCTACTAATTCTTTTGCCAATTTGCAGTGAATTCGCAATCTTGATAATCGTCGTTTACATGGATATATGCTTCTTCGATTTTTTCATCTTGCCACTTAGTGATTACCTTAATCTGCTTCTCTCTAAGGGCTAACCTTTTAATTCGCTCATAATCTTTCACATAATCAGCTTCATGCTCATCATATTTTTTTGTGACGGTTAAAAGCTTTAGCATCCCTTTTCCAGTTCGATCGCGATCTGTTATCACTTGAGAGACTTCACCTTCTTTCAAATTATATACCTGAGCACTAAAAGTAGGGTCCATTTTAGTCAAATCAAATCGAGTGTCATAAGTCATTGGATTTACAACTTGACCACCATTATTTCTAGTTTCCTTATCGTCTGAATACTTTTGTGCAGCTTCAGCAAATGTTATTTCTCCCGAAACTATTTCATTTCGAACCTCTTCTATCTTGGCTTGAGCCGCATCAATTGCTTCTTGTGAAACTTCAGGGAAAAGTAGAATGTGACGCACGTCTACCTCTTGTCCTCTAATTTTTTCAACATATAGAATATGCCATCCGAAGTCGGTTTCAAAAGGCTCACTCACTTCACCTTCTAACAAAGAAAAAGCGTGATCTTTAAACTCTTTAGCTAAGGGTGCATCTCTTTTAACCCCTGTATAAAGCCCTCCTTTTCTGGCAGATCCAGGATCTTTAGAATACAACACCGCTTTGGTTGCAAAACTAGCGTCATTATCGATGATATCTGCTCGCATATCTCTTAGGCGCGCAACAACATCATCTATTGCTTCTTGAGAAATTTCAGGCTCAATAACGATTTGAGCAACTTCAATTTCTGCACCAAAAACAGGGCGCTCATCTTCTGGAATAGAATAGAAGAACGATCGAACCTCTTCTGGAGTTACTTCGAGCTTTTCGATAATTTTTTGTTGCATTAAATTACCAAGCTTATTTGTTTTATTAGCTTCAAAAAGTTCCTTCTTTAAATCGGATATATTATCTTTTCGATAGTATTGGGCTACTTTTTCTTCGCTTCCCAATTCACCAATCATAAATTGCAACTGCTGATCTACCATTGCGTTTATTTCGGCATCGGCAACGTTAAGACTGTCTTGTTTTGCTTGATGGGCGTAGAGCTTATCTTCCATTAATTTTCCTAGAAGTTGACAACGAGAAACTCCATCTACAGAAATTCCTTGCGACTTCATTTCTAGATAACCTTTATCAATATCTGTGTCCAAGATGATGTATTCACCCACAACTGCGCTAATTCCTTCAGCTTTAAATCGCTTAAAAGGAACTGTATCTCTCTTTATTTGATCGGTAGTAAGAGCAATGCTTTCATCATCTTTTACAACACCAGTGCTATCAGGCACCACTACATTTTGCGCATGTACTATTACGGCCGAAAAAAATAATAGCCAGAAGATTTTATTCATATGTATAAATTTCGAATTTGTTATTTTCAATTGCGTCTCTTGTTATATCTGTTTCAAACTTCTTGATTAGCTCCAATTTACGCTTATTGAGAATGATTTGTTTTAGGGTAGGTTTAATATAAGAAATTGGTGCAGTTTCGTTCAGACCTAATATGTCTTCAATTTTCACCAAATATACTCCTAATGAATCCTTCAACTGAACGAAATTGGATTTTTTTAACACTTGTTCATTTTCCCCTCTTAATATGGGAAGATTTTCTAACAGTTTATCTTTTTTAATCCAAACAGAGTCATTCAAGTTTGAGGAAACAAAAACAAAGCTTTGATCGCTTAGCGCTTCTTTATCTTTAGCATTAAATCGTGTAAACTTCTCTTTAATCTCCTCAGAATTAGTATTGTTTACAGGCAATTGTATATAACGCATTTTTAGAAGAACATCGTTAAGTTTGAAGTTTTCCTTATGTTTTTGATAATAGGTTTGGAACTCTTGTTTCGAAACAACACTATCCATTTGCCTCCCAACCACTACGTTTTTGTATGCATCCGTCAGTAAATCGTTTTTATATTCTTCAACAAGTCTATCAAACCGTTCTAGGTTTTCGCTTGTCAAATTTATTTTAGCCTGATCAATAAGCAACTGCTGGGTTGCCCAACGAGTTATGTAATTATTGACGATTAACAAACTGTCCTCTGGCGACGTGTTTTCTGAGATCAATTTTTCTACATCAGACAGGTAGAGGTAATTGTCATTTACACGTGCCACCACTACTTCTTCTGGAGCATTGGTGAAGTATTCACAAGATGCAAAGAAAGCAGAAATGGTCAATAAGAGGATTAGTTGTCTCACTTTAGGGTTCTTTTCACTCGTCTCAAAGTTCTAGCATTAACCTCAACTTCATATTTTGAACGAAGACTATTCATCCATTCTGTTTCAAGTTCGTTTTGATAGCTACTAATTACTTTTCCTTTTACTTCTTCTAGTGTCTTTATGCCAGGAGGAAGTATTTCTTTCACGTTAACTACAATAAAGGAATCGTTGCTTGTGTAAATTTTCGAAATTCCTTTTTTGATTTCAAGGTTAGCTGGAAGCTCAGACTGTCCGACTTCAAAAGCACCTTGACTCAATATTACGTTTACTATACCTTCTGGGTTTAGCTCTTGTTTTATCTCCTCGCCTGATTTTCCATCTTCAAGCATTTTCTGAACTCTTTGAGCAGTCAACTGTGAAGTTGCCGAAAAAATATCTCCATCAAGACGCTGTTTCCACTTATAGTTTTCCTTGTGTTTTTCGTAGTATGCTTGTAAGCCAATGCTATCGTTCTTAGCTTTTTGCCAAACATTGTGTTCCATCACATCGAAAATAAGCAGGCCATCACGATACTCATTCAAAATAGCTGCATAGTCTTGATTTTCTTTTTCAAGCTGAATTTTGAAATAATCTTTTAATTGATTTGTTTCAAACTCCTCGTAGAAGTTTGTAATCAGTAGATCCTTACTTTGGTATGGTCTAGAGGTTTTTTGTCTCTCTTCTATGTATTTTGCAAAGTCTGAAAACTTCACTTTTTTATTTCCAATAGTGAAGATTGTTTTGTCTTCGGCTGAAGGAATAGGCTCCATCTCCCATTTTCTAGCTAACACAGTATCTTTAACGTAATTATTAAAGTAGGCGGCATAGTCTTCTCCAAGCTTGAAACCGTACTTATCTTTAATCTTTTTATTAACCGTGTAAGTAACTAATTTTGCTCTATCGCCTTGAGACACTCTTTTTTCGAGCATTTGTCTTAAATCTTCAAAAGTTTCTTCAGGCAGTACTTCTTCCATTCTAATTATATGCCAACCGAAACTTGTTTTAACTGGCTTACTAATATCTCCAGGTTTTTTCAACTTGTATGCAGCCTCTTCAAACTCTGGCGAACGCAATTGTCCTTTTGTGAAAGCATTTAGTATTCCACCTTTTACAGCAGAACTTTTATCGTCGGAATGTTCTTTTGCAAGGCTTTCAAAAGATTGACCTTGCTTTATCATTGCTGCAATTTCGTTGATACGCTCTTCTGGGTCAAAAGTTCTTTCACCTTTTTTATCGGAAATCATGATATGCGAAACAACAATTTTCGGAAGTCGTTTTCTTCGATCTTTTACTTTTATAATGTGGTAGCCAAATTGAGTTCTAACAATATTTGAAATCTCTCCAACCTTAGTTTTATATGCTTCCGTTTCAAAAGGATACACCATTCCGAAAACAGAAAAGTAACCTAAATTTCCAGCTGTTTCGCTAGCGTTTGGCTCTTCAGATGACGTTCTAGCCAACTCGTCGAAGTCTGCACCTTTTTTAGCTTTTTCGTGAATAGCTTTTATTTTATTGTACGCTACTAAAGTGTCTTGCGGCATTGCTTCAGCACCAACTAAAACGATGATATGAGAGGCGCTTATTTCTTCTTTACTTCTCTCATATGCTTCCTTAGCAAGGTCCTCCGTGATTTGATCCTCATACAGATAGTTTCTAGAAAGCTGATCGCGATACTGATTTAGTTCTTTTAGATATGCATCTTTTTTATCTAAATCTTGATTTTTAGCTTCGGTGATTTTTAATTTATAATCTGTAAACAGGTCGAGGTATCCATCTATATCTTTTTGCGATTCATCTTGAACTAGATCTAAGTTTTTCTCATAAACTCTAATAAATTCATTTGCATAGACCGGCGCACCATCTATGGTCATCAATACATCTTTTTTGTTTTGTGAAAATGATGTGGCTACACACAATAAAGCCAAGAAAATTAAACTAAGAATTCTTTTCATTTCTAATGAATTAAAAAATTAAATTTTGTAACTGCTTACTATCAGCTTTTGATATACAAGGTTGCAAAAATAGGAAAAAGCTACTGTAAACAAAGCCTGAAAAGTAAACGAATTTAATGGAATTATAGTGTATCTACTGAAGGAAAATACGCTCAAAAACACTAACTTGCTTCGGTGTTAATACGAACGTCTAAGTCATGCTCTTCCTACTATAGAGCATATTAAAACAACTTACAAATGACCGAAAGAATCAAGTTAATTTGGGATTTTCACGGACCCAATGCAAAGGCAACAGCCACACATCACGTTAAACATTTAGGCGAATATGCCGTTTCTGAGAATCTTCAAAACACGCTCACAGGTGTGGAGGAAGCTACCCCAAATCATCACATAGCCTATATGGTTGTTGAAAGAAATATGATGGATAACCTACGACAAATCCTAAAACCAACCCGAGGTCAACTCTATCAAGAGTAATCTAAGGGAAGATAAGCAACACTACAAAAGCACAAAGGCTAATGCCTGTTTATAGGCTAAATGAAGATTCACAAAATTTTCATCTATACCCGACTCTCCTCATTATCAATATTTATCGTAATTTCGCACCCTAAAATTATTTAAAGCAAATACTATGAAATTTCTTAAGATAGCCGTGTTTTTAATCAGCCTTACCACTTTTGCACAAAGTAAGGTTGGCACTGTAGACATAGACTTTATTCTTGCCAATATGCCTGAGATGGAAAATGTTCAGCAACAACTGCAGATTTATGGAAGTCAGTTGGATTTAGATTTAACCAAAAAAGTAGATGAATACAAAGACCTTGCTGCAGAATACTCAGCTGGTGAGGCTACTTTCACTGAGAAAGAAAAGATGGAAAAGCAAAATGCTTTGAGAACTTTAGATGCTGACATTGGTAAATTCCAACAAAACGGCGCTAAATTGATGGAGCTTAAACAACAAGAATACTTACAACCGCTTTATCAAAAAATTGGAAACGCTTTAGAAAAAGTAGCAAAGAGAAATAAATACACTCAAGTGATTCAAACTACTGTAGACGTTGTTTACTTAGACCCAGACTACGATCTCACCGATCTAATTCTACAAGAAATGGGCATTGAAATTCCAGAAGAAAAAACTGAAGAATAATAGAATATCAGAATGTTTAAAAACGTGAAGTCTAAAAACAGCTTCACGTTTATTATTTCAATCAAACATATATATAATTGTTTTTGATACAAGAAGGCATTCGTTTAAAATCTAATGCTACACATAGGCTAATAACCGAAAATAATTCGCAGAAATACACAAATAAAACTCCCGAATCATCACACATTTGAGAATTTGAATGTGACCGTAAAACACAGAAACGGAGAAAAAAATGGAAAGCGCAAAGGACCAAACTAAGACATTAATAGGGCATCTTCGGAAAATTTCAATCAAAGAAACCGGGAAGTTCAAACTCAAGAATGGGAATGAATTGCAAGTTAAAAGACTAAACGATGATAGCTTTCGGGTTAGAATTAAGGACAACTATAGAAGTTCGCTTTCGCCTGTCATGATATGTAAAATCAAAGATGACTCAACGTACCACACTTACCCTTTTCTATATATGAAACCTATAGTGATTTATGGATTTGGAGGTACGTCTATAGCTATCATCCTTTCACTTTTCAATTTGGTGAAAAACGACATATTCCTTTTACTCCTACCACTTATAGCTGTTATTGGAATTCAACTTCTTCTAATGTCAATTACCCAACCTATAATTAAAAGGTTTTTCAGAGAGAGACTGGGCGGGTAAGAAGAGACTAGTGTACTTCGCTGATATAGATTGACCACTTAAAAGAGTGGAAAACCATAAAAGCAACCGCAAAAAAGTTTGGTTATGGATAAACTAAATAGACAATAGTCTTCCACCCAACTTCTTATTCACGTAACTCTAATTATCTGCTGTAGTTAGGAGCTTCTTTGGTGATTGTCACGTCGTGAGGATGGCTTTCGGCAATACCTGAAAAAGTGATTTTCACAAATTTACCTTCATTTTTAAGGCTCTCGATATCTTTAGCACCACAATATCCCATTCCTGCTCGTAGTCCTCCAATAAACTGAGTCATACTTTCAAACAACTCACCTTTATATGGCACGCGTCCTACAATTCCTTCAGGAACTAATTTTTTGATATCATCCTCTACGTCTTGGAAGTATCTGTCTTTAGAGCCATGTTTCATTGCTTCAACAGATCCCATTCCTCTATATGACTTGTATTTTCTGCCTTCGTAAATAATAGTTTCTCCAGGAGATTCTTTGGTTCCTGCAAGTAGTGAACCTAACATTACGCAGTCTGCTCCCGCAGCTATAGCTTTAGGGATATCTCCTGTATAGCGAATTCCTCCATCAGCGATTACCGGAACTCCGCTTTCTTTGATAGCTTCTGCAACTTCAAGAACTGCGGAAAACTGAGGAAATCCAACACCAGCAACAACTCGTGTAGTACAAATTGAACCAGGTCCAATTCCAACCTTCACTGCATCGGCTCCAGCTTCCACTAAATATTTAGCAGCTTCGGGTGTGGCGATATTTCCAACAACCACGTCTAAGCTTGGAAACTTCTTTTTTAATTCTTTTAAAACCCTAACCACTCCTTGTGTATGACCGTGAGCTGTATCAACAATCACAGCATCTACCTGAGAATTCACAAGCGCTTCTGCCCTTTCTAGAACATCTGGTGTTACACCTAAAGCAGCCGCAACACGAAGCCTACCGTATTCATCTTTATTTGCAATAGGTTTTTGTGTGAGTTTTGTAATATCTCTAAATGTAATAAGACCGAGAAGCTTCCCGTCTTTATCAACTACGGGCAATTTTTCAATTTTATGTTTTTGAAGAATAATCTCGGCTTCTTGTAATGAAGTACCCTGGGCAACAGTTATTAAGTTGTCTTTAGTCATCACTTCATTAAGAGCGTGATTCATATCTCGTTCAAAGCGAAGATCACGGTTGGTAACAATTCCAATTAATATCCCATCTTCATCTGTAATAGGAATCCCTCCAATGCTATACTCGCGCATAGTTTTTTGGGCATCACCAACAGTATTTTCCTTTTTAAGCGTAATTGGATCGATTATCATCCCACTCTCAGCTCGCTTTACCCTTCTCACTTGGGCAGCTTGCTGCTCGATAGTCATGTTTTTATGAATCACTCCTATCCCACCTTCCCTTGCAATAGCAATAGCCATGGCACTTTCTGTTACTGTATCCATTGCCGCAGAAACAATTGGAACATTCAGAGTAATGTTTCGTGAAAACTTTGTTTTAATAGAGACTTCTCGAGGAAGCACCTCTGAATATGCAGGAACTAATAGTACATCGTCGTAAGTGAGACCTTCTCCTATTATCTTTTTATCGTGTGCAGTCATGGCAATTAAATTAACTTCCGGGTTTACGGCTGGATGGGTTATATCGGAATCTGGTTAAGGATTAATTGCGTGCAAATGTACGAGAAATTAAGGAAATACTATTAATTAATTTCCGTAAATATGTATTGAACATGAAGACGTTCTACATACAATCTTTCTCAAAAGCCGTCTTGAGTTTTAACTCAATACCATTAACACCAATCAGGTTAGGCATTTTTAAAGAATTGCGTATCGCGATTGGAATTTCAAATTAAAGTTGAGCGTGTTATTTTTCCAATGAATTCAAGTAGGAAATTATCGCTCTACGTATATCACCTGCTGTTTCAGTTTCTTCTGGAGTGTAAATCTTTAACACTCCTTTATTTTCAGGAGTAAGAAAAGGAATATCCAAACCTCTTAAAAGAAAATCACT
>DATGMT010000123.1:0-3560 GCA_035307265.1 Aequorivita sp. | reverse complement strand
TAGGACTCAATGAGGAATTCAAAGATTTGAAAAAGAAGCCAGTAATAATGATGAGGGTTCACTACTTAGAGTCGGCTCTTAAAAATGCTAAAAGTGAAGACAATAAGGAATATGCAGAATCCATGCTTCTATTCTCTTTGTTTATCGAACACGTGTCTCTCTTTTCACAATTTTTAATCATTATGGCTTTTAATAAACATAAAAATATGCTGAAAGGAATTTCGAATGTGGTGGAGGCTACTTCAAAAGAAGAGCAAATTCATGGCGATTTTGGAATTGATATTATAAAAATAATCAAGGACGAAAATCCAGATTGGTTCGATGAAGACTACAATAAAATGATTCAAGAAATGTGTAGAGAAGCATTTATTGCTGAAAGTAGAATAGTCGATTGGATTTTTGAAGACGGAGAACTTAGCTTCCTGCCTAAAACTGTAGTGAATGAATTTATAAAGAACCGCTTTAATAAATCACTTGAAAGTATAGGTATAGAAAAAATATTTGAAATTGACGAAACTCTATTAGCTCAAACCGAGTGGTTTGATGATGAGATTATCGGCACTAAACATGGCGATTTCTTTGTGAAACGCTCTATAAACTACAGTAAAAGAACAAAAAGTATAACTAGCGACGACCTTTTTTAACATGAATACATCAGAACTAAACCTCGACTCCCAAACCCAAAACACAAACTTAGAAAGTGACAAATTATTAAATGCTAGAAAAGAAGCTCTTCACAATCCAAAACAATCAAATGGTTTTGAATGGCTTACAGAGCATAGTCGGAATTTTTTAGCTTCAGGATATCTCTCTCCTGGAGTTACTCCAGAAAAACGAATCCGCGAAATTGCGGAAAGAGCAGAGCAAATTTTGCAGATACCAGGATATGCAGATAAATTCTATGGTTATATGTCAGAAGGGTTCTTCTCTTTGGCATCTCCGGTTTGGTCAAATTTTGGGAAGGAAAGAGGGCTGCCAATTAGTTGCTTTGGTTCACATATTGACGATGATATGGGTAATATTCTCTATACTCAATCAGAAGTGGGAATGATGTCTAAACTCGGCGGCGGAACTTCTGGATATTTTGGGAAAATCCGTCATCGAGGAGCCGAAGTTAAAAATAATGGTCAGGCTTCAGGAGCTGTACATATAATGCAGTTGTTTGAGTCTATGGTAGATGTGGTGAGTCAAGGATCGGTACGTCGTGGTAGATTTTCACCATACCTTCCAGTTGAACATCCAGATATTATGGAGTTCCTGGAAATTGGAACCGAAGGAAATCCAATTCAAGAACTAACCCATGGAGTTACGGTAACCAACAAATGGATGGAGGAAATGATAGAGGGTGATGAAGAAAAACGAACTATTTGGGCAAGAGTTTTACAACGCCGCGGTGAGATGGGATATCCTTATATTTTTTTTAAAGATCATGCAAATAATTCTGCAGCAGATGTTTATAAAGACAAAAATCTACCTATTTACGCAAGTAACTTGTGTACAGAAATTATGCTTCCATCTAATGACAATTGGTCTTTCGTATGTGTGCTTTCATCTGTAAACCTTTTACATTACGATAAATGGAAAGATACAGATGCAGTAGAAACTATGGTTTATTTCTTAGATGCTGTTATTACTGAATTTATTGAGAAATTAGAAGCCTACCGCGATTCTGAAACCCGTGAAGATAGACAAACCTTCTTGTTTATGGAACGGGCCTATAACTTTGCTAAAGACAACCGAGCACTTGGATTGGGAGTCTTAGGATGGCATTCGCTCTTGCAGTCGAAAATGCTTCCTTTAAATAGTCAAAAAGCATATGACCTGAATAGTGAGATATTTAGAACTATCAAAGAAAAATCCTATAAAGCATCTGAAGAATTAGCTGAAAAATTTGGAGAGCCAGCAGTGCTTAAAGGCTATGGAAGACGAAATGCTACACTGAACGCTATTGCACCAACCACTTCATCTGCATTTATTTTAGGACAAGTATCACAAGGAATAGAACCAATATGGTCTAATATCTATGTGAAAGATATTGCTAAAATAAAAACCACAATTCGGAATCCTTTTTTAGAAAAGTTACTTGAGGAGAAAGGAAAAAACACTCTTGAAGTATGGAGAAACATTCGTGATTACGATGGTTCTGTACAGCATTTAGATTTTCTTACAGATGAAGAAAAGGAGGTCTTTAAAACTTACTCTGAAATAGATCAGCTAGATCTAGTATATCAAGCAGCCAACCGTCAAAATCATATTGACCAAGGACAGTCGCTTAACATTATTGTACATCCGGAGATGCCAGTAAAAGAAATAAATAAAATACATATCACAGCTTGGAAATTAGGGTTAAAATCACTCTACTATCAACATAGCATGAATGCCGCACAGAAGTTCGCACAGAAGAAAGAATGTGCTAGTTGTGAAGCATAGAGGATACTTCTGATAACTTAAGAATTAAGAAAGCAGGTTCATTTTTTTGAACTTGCATTTTTTTATTGGAATATTAGTAGGGTTGTTTTTCTAAATGAAAATGATTGACTCCCTATACTATACGTGAAAGGTTTTTTACCTACATCAGACCTTACTATGATGGTGCTTAAGTTATTTTTTTTGAAAACACATAGCAATTTCTATTACTTGCTTGTCAAAAAAATATAATTTTGCATATTAAATCATCTTTTAAAGACAATTATTGATTTATACCTGGTCCCATAGTTCAAGGGATAGAATAGGAGTTTCCTAAACTCTTGATCCAAGTTCGAGTCTTGGTGGGACTACTAAAACACACACCAAATAACACTAAAACCCTGTATATCATATGATTTACAGGGTTTTTTCGTTTTCGAATCCATAGCAAAAAACCATTAAATTTGATTCGAAATCATATAAAATGTACCCTAATCGGACACCCTTTTAAAAAGGGAGCATTTCGCGAAACCCTGATTTGACCTTCGTTTTCAAAAATTGTTTAATCTGAAAATGTAAAAATTATGAATCAGTCTGACACCTTTTCTGTAATGCTCCTGCCAAGGTTCGATAAAGAATCTAAAGGAAAAACACCTCTATATGTTAGAATAACGGCCAATGGCAAGGCTAGGAGGTTTAGTATTAGAATAAAATTCACAACTTCTCTATGGGAAACTTCTGTTTCTAGACTTAAAGGAAACAGTGCGGAGGCCCGTCAAGTCAACAGTCACATAAATCAGGTTTTAATCGAAATCAATGAAGCCTACAGAGAGCTAAAAAAAGAACGAAAATTAATTACCCCCCAAACCGTAATAGCAAGATATCGAGGGGAAGATCAAATAAGGAAAACGCTCATCCAGCTATCAGAATACCACAAATTCAATATGAAGTCTGTATTAAAACAAGGAACCTTAAAAAATTACTACACAACAGAAACCTACATTAAGAGATTCCTAGAAATTCAAAGAAATACCGATGACATATATCTAGAGCACCTCGATTATGCTTTTATAATCGACTTTGAAAATTTTCTACGACGGAATGTTGCACAAATACAAAAATCAAGACCCCTAACAAACAATGGCGTAATGAAA
>DATGMT010000122.1:0-5427 GCA_035307265.1 Aequorivita sp. | reverse complement strand
GAACTCTATCAGGAATGCAAACTGCTCTTGGAGGAAGTGTTTTTCTCTATGATAAACCTATAGAATCTTACTCCTCATTTCAACTCGCCAGACAACTGAGTATTGTCTTGACAGAACCTCCTGCTACCAAAAACCTCTCTGCTCAAGAAATGATTTCTTTAGGAAGACAACCATATACCAATTGGATTGGAAAACTGTCTACAGAAGATAAAAAAGCTGTTGAGTTTGCTCTACAAACTACAGAAACCACCAAGATCTCAGAGAAAAAATGCTTTGAATTAAGTGATGGACAAATGCAACGTGTCGCTATTGCACGTGCCTTGGCTCAAGACACTCCCTTAATGCTCCTTGACGAACCTACAACCCATTTAGATATTTATCACAGAGCTTATGTTCTAAAACTTCTCAAAAATCTAACTCAAACTACTCAAAAAACAATTCTGTTCTCCACTCATGAAATTGATTTGGCTATTCAACTAACAGACAAAATGATTGTGATGACAGAAGACCAAACTTATTTCGGAACTCCTTGCGAACTTATAACTAAAGGAAGATTCGACACTTTATTCCCTTCAGAAACAATACAGTTTGATAGTGAAACGGGTCGTTTCACTATCAAGAAATAAGTATATTTACTTCAAAACCATTCTAATTATGAACGAAGCAATTCTCTACTTGCTGCTTGCTGCTGCTTGCCTATTTATCGGTGGGTTATTAGGCAATTATTTTGCACGATTAAAACATAAATCTGAAACTGCAAAACTGGAAGAAAGACTCCAAAATAAAACTACTCAGGAGGAAAAACTAAGTGAAGAGCTAAGCTCTACTAATTCTGAAATAAATGTTTTAAGAGAAGAAAAAGAAGCTTTAAACATTAGACTTTCAAGGCAATCTGTAGAATTTGACGCCCTTTCTTCTGAACTTCAAAAGGAAAAAGAAAGGTTTAAAAACTTTGAACGAGACTTCAATGATAAATTTGAAAATCTCGCTCACAAAATCATGGTTGAAAAGACTGAAAAATTCACAGTTGCAAACAAAGAAAACATAGAGAATATTCTAAAGCCTCTTAACGAAAAAATAAAAGAGTTTGAAGAAAAGGTTGAGAAGAGCAATAAAGACTTCATCAAAGGAAATGCAGAGCTCGGGAAGCAACTTCAGTTCCTAAATGAACAGAATATTAAAATTAGTGAGGAGGCTAATAACCTCACGAAAGCCCTTAAAGGCGATAATAAAACACAAGGAAATTGGGGCGAACTCATTCTATCTAGAGTCCTTGAGCAATCGGGATTGGAAAAAGGAAGAGAATACACAATACAAGATAGTCACGAAAACCCTGAAGGTAGGAGATTGCAAACCGACGTAATTATCCACCTTCCCGATGGGAAAAAAATGATTATTGACAGTAAAGTATCTCTCGTTAATTTTGAAAGATACGTTTCTGAAGAGGATGAAGATCTAAAAAAGAAGTATTTAAAAGCTCATATTGATTCTATTAAACGTCATATCATTGACTTAAGCGAAAAAAAATATCATCAAGTTATCGATGAAAGCCCCGATACTATTTTCATGTTCGTACCCATTGAACCTGCTTTCGCTTTGGCTGTAGCATATGAAAAGAACCTATACCAAGAAGCATTTAGAAGAAAAGTGATGGTAGTAACTCCTTCTACGCTATTGGCCGCATTACGATTGGTAGAAAACCTATGGGAAAATGATAACCAAAAAAGAAATACTCTAGAGATTGCAACACAAGCAGGAAGACTTCACGACTCATTTGTTAGCCTCCTTGAAGAACTAAATAAAATTAAAAGACAATTAAAAACCGTCCAAGGATCTTTCGATTCGGCACTGGTGAAACTTGAAGGAAAAGGAAACTTAGTTAGACGTGTTGAAAAACTCAGGAAACTAGGTGCTATGACAAGCAAAAGCATCGATAGAAAACTTCTAGAAAATAATGAGGATGAAACTTTAGAAGGATAGCAACCTTAGAATAAATCTTAATTTTTAGCTATTTTTAGAGTAGACTGCAAACTGTTTTCTGCAAATACATTTACGAAATACAATCCGCTATTAAGCCTATCCATATCTACCTTTGTAATATTTCCTCCACCTTTTCCTTCTAATACAATTGAGCCCAAAGCATTATATATCTGATATCTTTCAACTTTGAATAAAGAAGAAATAGTTAGAAAGTTTTTTACAGGATTCGGGTAAAAACTAAGGTTCTTAACAAACTTTTCTTCAATAGAAAGTCTCTTAACAACCTTAATCTTTCCTCTCATACCAAGGTTATTTTTGTTGTGATATTCAGTTACACCAAGAGCCTTAAAAGTATGTGAAAATGAACTGCGAGGACCGTCTATCGTTCCACTGTCAAAAAATTCACTACCATTTTCTAGACTTGAAACAGTCTTTACAGAATTGTCAGCCCATGTCCACAACACAGTATCCCCTACTTCTATAGTAAGACTCGCCGCAGAATTAGAAATTCCTTCTTCCCAAGAAACTTCATATACACTTTGAGCACTAACAGAAGTAATATAAATAAGACAAATAATAAGGGTAATCTTTCTCACTAAGCTAACATATATTACATATTAGCCTAATTTACAAAAAAAATTAACACAAAACCATTAAAGATTCCTAAATTCTTATTTACTTAAGTACATTTTTCTACGTGCATACAAGTCGTAAAACGCATCGTCTCTTAGGTTATCAATAAACAAAATGCTTTCTCCTGTACTTTTCATCTCAGGACCAAGCTGCTTATTCACATTAGGAAACTTATTGAAACTAAAGACTGGTTGTTTTATCGCAAATCCATCTAGCTTCGGATTGAAATCAAAATCTGTGACCTTGTTGTGCCCTAGCATTATTTTAGTAGCATAATTCACATAAGGCTCGCCATAGGCTTTAGAAATAAATGGTACTGTTCTAGAGGCTCTAGGGTTGGCTTCAATTATATAAACTATATCATCCTTGATAGCAAACTGAACGTTTATTAACCCAACCGTATTTAAAGCCTTCGCAATTTTTTCGGTGTGATCTTTAATTTGCTGTAAAACAAACTCACCAATATTAAAAGGAGGCAAAATTGCATTTGAGTCACCTGAATGAATTCCGCAAGGCTCTATGTGTTCCATGATACCAATGATATACACATTTTCACCATCACATATTGCATCGGCCTCTGCTTCTATAGCTCCATCCAAATAATGATCTAAAAGCAACTTGTTATTCGGAATCTTTTGGAGTAAGTCAACTACATGTTCTTCAAGTTCCTTTTTATTAATCACGATTTTCATTCCTTGACCACCCAACACATATGAAGGACGAATCAATAATGGAAAATCAAGCTCATCAGCAAGTTTAAGCGCTTGATCTGTATTTTCAGCTACCCCAAAGTTTGGGTAAGGAATATTATTTTCTTTTAATAGTGCCGAAAAACTTCCTCTATCTTCTGCTAAATCTAAAGACTGATATGTTGTTCCTATAATTTTAATCCCATACCTATCAAGCTTTTCAGCTAGTTTCAAGGCTGTTTGCCCTCCTAACTGAACAATTACACCTTCAGGCTTTTCATGTCGGATTATATCATAGATATGCTCCCAGAAAACTGGCTCAAAATATAGTTTATCTGCAACGTCAAAATCTGTCGAAACCGTTTCAGGATTACAGTTTATCATGATGGTTTCATACCCACACTCTGCAGCTGCAAGAACACCGTGAACACAGCAATAATCAAATTCGATACCTTGACCAATTCTATTCGGACCAGAACCAAGAACTATAATCTTTTTTCTATCAGATGAAACACTGTCGCTTTGAGCAAAAGGTTCACCGTCTGATAACTGCATCTCATTCTCAAATGTAGAATAGTAGTAAGGAGTTTCAGCCTTAAATTCAGCAGCACAAGTATCAACAAGTTTATAAACTCGTTGAATATTCATTTCAGCACGCTTGTTATATACCTGACTCTCCAAACAGTTAAGCATGTGAGCAATCTGCCTGTCACCATAGCCTTTCTGTTTTGCCTCTAAAAGCAATTCGCGCGGAAGAGTTTCTAGAGTAAAACTCGATATTTCCTTTTCTAATAAGAATAACTCCTCATACTGCTTAAGAAACCACATGTCAATTTTTGTAATCTCGTGAATTCTGCTCAAAGGAATCCCTATATGAATAGCATCATAGATCACAAACACTCTATCCCAACTAGCGTGTTTTAGCTTATCAAGAATCTGCTCGTAGTTTGTATACCCTTTACCATCGGCGCCAAGCCCGTTTCGCTTAATTTCAAGTGATTGTGTTGCCTTATGTAGAGCTTCTTGAAATGATCTACCTATTCCCATCACTTCTCCAACAGACTTCATTTGAAGCCCTAACGTCCTGTCTGAACCTTCAAACTTGTCAAAGTTCCATCGTGGAATCTTAACTATCACATAGTCCAAAGAAGGCTCGAACAATGCAGAAGTAGATTTTGTTATTTGGTTATCTAACTCATCTAAGGAATAGCCAATAGCAAGCTTCGTTGCAATTTTAGCAATAGGATACCCCGTTGCTTTTGATGCTAAAGCCGACGAACGTGAAACCCGTGGGTTAATTTCAATTGCTATAATATCTTCATTTTCATCAGGACTAACAGCAAACTGAACGTTACAACCTCCAGCAAAATCACCTATACTCCTCATCATCTTGATTGCCAAATCACGCATACGCTGAAAACACGTATCGCTTAAAGTCATGGCAGGTGCAACTGTTATAGAGTCTCCTGTGTGAATCCCCATAGGATCCATATTTTCTATTGTACAGATAATAACAACGTTGTCGTTTTTATCACGTAATAACTCTAACTCATATTCTTTCCAACCTAAAAGGGCCTTATCTATCAATACCTCGTGAATTGGTGATGCTTCAAGTCCGTATGTCAAAAGCGCATCAAACTCTTCCTCCGTATGTACAAAAGAAGCTCCAGTACCTCCTAATGTAAACGATGGTCGAATAACTAATGGAAAGCCAAACTCTTGCGCAATTTCCTTACCTGTGAGATATGAATTTGCAATTCTCGATGGCGCTACTGGCACACCAATCTTTTCCATCAAACTTTTGAATTGGTCTCTATCTTCGGTAATATTAATTGCACCGATATCTACCCCAATCATTTTCACTCCAAAATCCTTCCAAATGCCTTTTTCATCTGCTTCAATACACAAATTCAAAGCAGTTTGACCTCCCATTGTTGGTAAAACAGCGTCTATTTCTGGGTGTTTAGTTAATATTTCAACAAGAGACTTGGTTGTCAATGGCTTTAGATAAATATGATCGGCCATTGAAGGGTCAGTCATGATAGTAGCGGGGTTACTATTGATTAACACTGTTTCTATGCCATCTTCTCGTAAAGAACGCAAAGACTGAGAGCCTGAATAATCA
>DATGMT010000121.1:0-5762 GCA_035307265.1 Aequorivita sp. | reverse complement strand
CGATGGGTCCTGGATGGGACGGTACATACAATGGCAACCCTATGCCATCGAGTGATTACTGGTTCCGAATAGAATATACAGAGGACGGAGTAGGGAAGGAGATCAAAGGTCACTTTACCCTTAAGAGATAGTCCATATAATAACCATGCAAGAAATCAAAACCCCGCACAGAGCGGGGTTTTGTGTTTAAGTGGGAAAGAGATTTAAAAGCTTAAGAGTTTATATAAAAGACTATCACATTAAAGAAATGTAAGTGTCTATCTATAAGTATATAAAATGAGTTTCATGGTGTGCTTAATCAGTAAATCACATCTTTAGATAGAAGTCTTTAACTAAATCTATATATTCTTTAGTATAATTATGTCGGGACGTTTCAATAGTTATGTTTTCTGTTTTAGGAGTGGTTTTTTTAAATGAAAACTCAATCATACTCCGTTTTATTATAGAGGATTCGTTTCCGCGTACATGACAAATTCGAGTTGGAAATAACTTTACTTTTGATGCCATACTTATAAAGTTTTCTTCTTCTTTATTAGGTATAACAACTGCAAAAATTCCTTCTTTAGAAAGCAATAAAGAAACAGATTCAATTAATTTATCAAAAGGAAGCGAGTCGTTAAAACGAGCCTTGTCTCTCGATGAAGATGTGGTTTTATAATTCTCAGAGTGAAAGGGAGGATTAGAAATGATAAGGTCATATTTGTCTTCAATTTCTTCTGCAAATTCAGCTAAGGAAGCATGATAACAAAATAAACGATCCCCCCAAGGTGAGTTCTCAAAATTGTCTACGCATTGCTCATAGGCTTCTTCATCTATTTCTAATGCATCTATTAACTCAGCATCGCTTCTTTGTGCTAATTGAAGAGCGATAATTCCCGTTCCGCTTCCAATGTCTAAAACAGAAAATGGATTTGTTTCTAATGACACCCAAGCACCTAACAAAACACCATCTGTGCCAATTTTCATAGCACATCGATTTTGTTCGATAGTAAATTCTTTAAACTGAAAAGCTTTATCCATTTTATTTTATATCGAAGTGTTGCGTTTTTAGATAGCGTGGGGTTTTCTTGACTTGTAGTTGGACTTGTGTTGTGTTGCTGCTTTCCGTTATCAAAAAACCACACAAGTTAAAGTAGTGGAGCCGTGTTTATAGAGGCTATTAAAGAAAGATATCAATTAATCCTTCTGGGGCTTTAAGTAGAATGGATTGGTTTTCACGATCTACTTTAATTATAAAGTTGTCGATAATAGGCACTAGAACTTCTTTTCCGTCGTGATCAATTTCAAATAGTGCTTGTAGCGTTCTGTCGTTTACACCTGTTATTTTTCCAATTTCACCAAAGGATTCATCTATGGCTGTAAATCCAATAATTTCGTGATAATAAAATTTATTGCCAGTAAGCTCAGGTAAAAATTCTAAAGGAAGATAGAGGCTTGAGCCAATTAGAAAATCTGCATCTTCTTCAGTATCAATGTCTTCAAATCGGATTCGTAATAGTTCGCTCTTGTGGAGAGAACTTTCTTCAATAAAAAATGGAATCAGCTTTTTGCGTTGTTCCACAAAAACTGATTCCATTTCAGTGAAAAGTTCGGGTTCGTCCGTATCTAATTTTACGAGTAACTCCCCTTTAAAGCTATATTTTCTAACGATTTTGCCTAAGTAGAAGCAATTCTCCTTTTGCATCGTTATATAAATTAAGCTTCTTTTTCTTCAGATGCTTGATCTGCTGCCTCATCAATAGTTTGGGCAGTTTCTTCAGTTGCTTCGCTTGCTTCCTCTGTAGCTTCTTCAGCTGGGGCAGCAGCAGCGGCAGCTTCAGCAGCACGCTTTTCACTTACAGCTTTTTCAGCAGCAAGTTTTTCAGCTTTTTCTCTTTCTTTAGCTTCAGTAACGCTTTCTTTCTTGCGGTCGATAGAATCTTTCTTAGACTCTAACCACTCGTTGAATTTCGCTTCTGCTTGCTCTTCTGTTAACGCTCCTTTACGAACACCACCTGCTAGGTGATTTTTCATTAAGGCACCTTTGTAAGAAAGGATAGCTCTTACAGTATCCGTTGGTTGAGCTCCATTTTGAAGCCATTGTACAGCAAGGTCTACATCCAGTTCAATTTGTGCTGGATTTGTAGTTGGATTATAGTGACCTATTTTCTCAATAAATCTACCATCTCTTTTGCTACGGCTATCAGCCGCGATGATCCAGAAATAAGGTTTACCTTTCTTTCCGCGTCTTTGTAGTCTAATTTTTACAGACATAATTATGAAATTAATTTTTGGGGTACCCGACCCCGATTATAATTTAAGGAGTGCAAAGATAGTATATTTTTCCTTTTCAAAATTAATTCGGTTATTTTATTTTACATTTGTCAAATTTACTATTGAAAACCCAAGCTTATGAAAAAAATTGTATTCCTACTTTTTGCTATTTTACCTTTTATATCATGTGATGATACCGAGACTAATGATGTGTCTTTTCAAGCGCAAATAGATAATAGACTGTATCAAGCAACAGAGTCGGTTGCATCAGTTGATGACAATGGAAGCCTTGTAATTAAAGGGTCTAACATAGAAGAGTCAATTACCTTGACGTTGTCTAGTTTGAAGAAGGGTAGTTTTACAATAAATAACCAATCTCCTAATCATGCTGTATATGCCGATGCATTCGGAAATGTTTTTTCTACAAATTCTAATGGTTATGGCGTTGTAAAAATTTCAGATGTAGATGAAGTTAATAGAACTTTGACAGGAAACTTTAGTTTTAGCGCCATTCTGCGCGGAGTGGATACAGTTTATGTTTCAAAAGGTGTGCTTCATCAGGTTCCTTTTAGTGATGGAAATATTGTTATCCCTGGAGAAGCTGGAATTTTTAAAGCTAAGGTAGATGGAGAGCCTTTTGTTCCGTCTCACGTAGCTGCTATAAATACTGGGAACTCAATCATAATTTCGGGAGATTCTATGGATGCTTCTATAGCAATTTCTACTCCTGTAGATGTTGAAGCGGGTGATTATACTTTGCCTAGAGGTGGGTTTAGTGCAAAATATCAAGATGCAAGTGGTCCTCAAACTACCTCTGGTGGATTGTTGAAAATCATTTCCCACGATCCTGTAACTAAGACCATGAACGGAACCTTCTCATTTATCACTAATTTAAGTGAAATTACAGAAGGTGAATTTGAAATAACATACGAATAAATACTGACTCACTATAGTGAGTGCTTAACTAGAGGTTATCCGTAAATGGATTTAAGACCATCCGTAGCTAAAATTATTAAAAACCAAATCTAGCATCAAATGTCACTTTAAAAATTATTTTGATATCTTTTTCGGACAATCATAATATTTAAAACCGTCTTAATTATTAAGGCGGTTTTTTTTTGTGAACAACTCCAACCGTTTTTGCTTTTAGTTAGAGTGTGGATTTCCTATTTTTACCTTCTCATGTAATTTTCTATTTTGAGTATTTAAAGTGATGGAAATTAGACACTAAGTTTTTTTGTTGAACTAATTTTTATCGCTACACTAGTAACCCTATCACCCAAAACTTTTAAGGATGTATTTAATTTTTGATACTGAAACAACAGGTCTTCCAAAGAACTTTAGAGCTCCCGTAAGCGATACGGATAACTGGCCTCGCTGTATACAGATTGCTTGGCAGTTGCACGATGAAGATGGAAAGCTGATTGAACATCAAGATTATATAATAAAGCCAGAAGGTTTTAATATTCCTTTCGACGCCGAAAAGATTCACGGAATCTCTACAGAGCTTGCTCAAAAAGAAGGGTTGCCGTTGGCAGAAGTTGTGGAAAGGTTTATAGCTGCCCTAGGAAAGGCAAAGTTTGTGGTGGGACAGAATATCGAATTCGACTTAAATGTAATGGGGTCTGAGTTCTATAGAATGGGGATTGAAGATCCATTTCAGAGACTTTCTGTTTTAGATACTTGTACAGAGATTACAGCTCAACTTTGCCAAATACCAGGAGGAAGAGGAGGGAGGTTTAAATTGCCTACTTTAACAGAGCTTCACGAATTTTTGTTTGATGCAACTTTTGCAGAGGCACACAATGCAACTGCCGATGTTGAAGCCACAACGCGTTGCTTTTTAGAATTAGTTAGACGTCAGATTTTTACGGCTGAAGAATTAGACGTTCAGCCCGACTATTTTGAAAGATTTTCAGAAGCAAATCCGAAACCCATTGAACTTATTGGGCTGAAGCATATCAACCTAAAGAAAGCTTCGGAAAAAGTTAGAAAAGAAATCCAAGCTACTTTAGATACTCGAGAGATTTCTTCTGAAGAAATTGAAGAGAATATTGCTACACTAGAAGATGCGCCTTTTGTTCACCTTCATAATCATTCGCAGTTTTCAATCTTACAATCTACTTCTAGTACGGCAGATTTGGTAAATGCTGCTGTGGTAAACAATATGGAAGCTGTTGCTCTAACAGATTCAGGAAATATGATGGGGGCTTTTCATTTTGTGCAAGCCGTAAATGATTATAATAAAAGCTTGTCACCTGAAGATGCCCATAAAAAACTAAAAGGAATTGTTGGATGTGAGTTTTTTGTATGTGAAGACCATCTCAATAAAAACCAAAAAGATAACGGCTATCAAGTAGTGTTGCTTGCAAAAAACAAAAATGGTTATCACAACTTGGCAAAAATGGCGTCCATTGCCTATACAAAGGGCTTTTATTATGTTCCTCGAATAGACAGGAAAGTTATAGAGCAGTATAAAGATGATATTATTGTTCTTACAGGTGGATTGTATGGAGAAGTTCCAGGGAAGATTCTAAATATTGGAGAGAAACAGGCAGAAGAAGCTCTATTGTGGTGGAAAGAAGTTTTTGGAGACGACTTATATGTGGAGATCTTGCGTCACAATCAAGAAGATGAACGACGAGTGAATGAAGTTTTGATAGAAATGGCAAGGCGTAACGAAGTGAAGATGGTTGCCTGTAACAACACATATTATATCAGTAAGGAAGATGCCAATGCGCACGATATTTTACTGTGTGTAAAAGATGGGGAAAAACAAGCCACACCAATTGGAAGAGGGCGAGGCTACCGATATGGACTCCCGAATCAAGAATACTATTTTAAGTCTCAGGACGAAATGAAAGCTTTGTTCAAGGATCTTCCTGAAGCTATTCTTAATATAGAAGAAGTTGTTGCTAAAATTGAACCTTTCACACTACACCGCGATGTTTTGCTCCCAAACTTCGGAATTCCAGAGAAATTCTTGCATCCAGATGATGTTGATGGAGGAAAACGTGGGGAGAATGCCTATTTAAGACATTTAACATACGAAGGGGCTAGAAGGCGATATCCAGAACTAATTGAAGTTTCTTTTGAAGCCTTAACCGATGTTGATATTCCCGAAGGATCTTCCGAGAGGATTAAAGAAATAAAACAACGACTAGACTTTGAGTTGGATGTAATTGCTAACACAGGGTATCCGGGCTATTTTTTAATTGTTCAAGACTTTATTGCTGAAGCAAGAAAAATGGGGGTTTCTGTTGGTCCAGGAAGAGGATCGGCAGCAGGAAGTGCTGTGGCTTATTGCTTAGGGATTACAAATATTTGCCCCATTGAATACGATTTGCTTTTTGAGCGTTTCTTAAATCCTGACCGAGTGAGTATGCCCGATATTGATATCGACTTCGATGATGAAGGTAGAAGTAAGGTAATGGATTATGTTATTGAAAAATATGGTAGCAATCAAGTGGCACAAATTATTACTTATGGAACTATGGCGGCGAAGTCCT
>DATGMT010000120.1:0-3561 GCA_035307265.1 Aequorivita sp. | reverse complement strand
CTTTCCAGGGGATTATTCACACATAACCAATCTCGCCGATGTGCTTCTTTTTCTGTCGTTGCTTTCAGGGCGAAATGCAGAATATTTGGTTGGGCAACAGGTGAAATCAATCTCAAAGCTAAAGAAATCATCTTTAGAGATAATCCCTACAGGATATATTTTGATAAACGGCGGAAATAATTCGTCGGTTTCTAAAGTCACTAAAACTTCACCGATTTCACAAACTAATATTGAAGAAATCGTCCACACGGCATTAGCAGGTCAATATATGGGAGCTAAGTTAATTTATTTGGAAGCTGGTAGTGGAGCTAAATTTCCAGTGAGCCCAGAAATTATTTCTAAAGTGAAAAGCGAACTTAAAATTCCTTTGATTGTTGGAGGAGGAATAAAAACAGAAGAGCAAAAGAAATTAGCTTACGATTCTGGAGCAGACATGATTGTGATGGGGACAGCTTTTGAAAGTCAATTTTAAGTACTTAAATAAGCAGATAACTTAAAAGAAGTTTTAAAAACATACATATGAAAATTTCAGTTGAACTTACTCTAACTCCCTTACAGGACGAATACGAACCTGCTATAATTGATTTTATAAAAAGACTTCGGAATTCGGGATTAACAGTGTTGGAAAATCCGTTGAGCACACAAGTTTATGGAGATTATGACGAAGTAATGAATCTACTTCAAAAGGAAGTGAAAGTAGCTTTAGAAGCAGTTGAGCGTGGATTGATTTATATGAAAATAGTAAAATCTGATCGAAGTGAGTATGAGCCCCATTTTTGATTGGTTTTTTGCGGAATATAAAAATGTTCCCTCTTATCTTGTTGCATTAGAGCTAACAGCAGTTTTTTTCGGAATTCTCAGTGCCTGGTTTTCTAAACAAAACAATATTCTCATTTATCCAGCGGGAATAATAAGCACTTCTATTTTTGTTTATATTTTGGGTGTTTATGGACTTCTTGGCGACTTAGTTATTAATGCTTACTATTTCGCAATGAGTGTTTATGGTTGGTATATATGGACTCGAAAAGTAGATGCTGAACATTATACACCAATCACTAGAACAACTCCTAAAGAGAAAAAAATAAGCGTTGGAATTTTCATAGGAACCTTGATTTTTATCTTCGTTGTCTATAAGTTTTTTGATAAGTGGGATAGTTGGACCGCCTATGTAGATACACTAACTACAGCTATATTTTTTGTAGCAATGTGGCTCTTAGCTAGGAAGAAGCTCGAAAATTGGACTATGCTATTAGTTGGGAATGTCATTTCCTTTCCCTTGTATTTTTATAAAGGATTAATTTTTACATCATTTCAGTTTTTACTGTTTATCGTTATTTCAATTTATGGTTATAGAGCGTGGAAAAGAAATATAAACATACCCGAGAACACTCTGATGGGATCGTTAAAGTAGTATTGTTTGGACCTGAATCTACCGGAAAAACCACTTTGGCTAAACGGTTAGCAGAGCATTACAAAACTATTTGGGTTCCTGAGTATATGCGTGAATATTTGGAGCATAAATGGAAAACGAAAAAACAATTGGTGTCAAAAGATGACCTTATACCTATCGCTCAAGGACAAGTAAATCTTGAGAAAAATGCACTTGAGGAAGTTGATAAAGTTCTTATTTGCGACACAAACTTGCTCGAACTTAAAGTATACTTTGAATATTATTACGATGGATTTTACCCAGAATTCATCAAGGAACAAGTAGCTAAAAGTGATTTTGATATATATTTATTAACCTACGTTGATACTCCATGGGAAGAAGATATTTTGAGAGATCGTCCTCATAATCGAGAAGAAATGTTTAGTATATTCGAAGCCGAATTAAAAAAACAGGGCTTTCCATATCAAATTTTAAAAGGAGGATTGGATGAACGTTTAAAAAAATCGATTGAAATTATCGATTCTTTAAAAGTAAACTGGGAAGAGAGTTAATGATATTTACAGAAAAAATTATGCTAACTGAAAGTAATATTCAACAAATAGAATCACACGGTCTTTCTAAATCTGAAATAGAAAGACAACTTCAAATTTTCAAAAAAGGAATCCCATTTGCTAAAATAGTGGAAGCTGCATCTGTTGAAAATGGAATTGAAGTGCTTTCAGAAAATGAACAACAGAAACTTGTCAGTTTTTTTGAAGCTAAGAAAAACCAATTGGAACTCTTAAAGTTCGTTCCTGCATCTGGCGCCGCAACAAGAATGTTTAAATTCCTGCATCAGTTTTTTGCAAACTTTAATCCTGAACAAGACAATATTGATTTATTCTTAGAGGATAAAAAGGACTTACTTACATTTTTTAATTCTTATGAAGATTTTGCTTTTTCCGATTTGGTTTTTAAACAGTTGAAAGCTAAATACTCTGATTTTGATTCATTTGGAAAAGGGAAAAGGTACTACCTTTTTGTTCAGGAAATGCTTGAGGAGGATGGTTTAGATTTTAGTCATACACCAAAAGGTTTAGTTCCTTTTCACAAAGAAAACGATGGTTTTATTACAGCTTTTGGTGAACAGTTGCTTGAGGCGGCTTATTACGCCACGTCTAATGGGATTTCCAAATTGCATTTTACAGTTTCTGATGAACACGAAGAAAAATTCAAGAAGAGGTTTGAAGAGATTCAACATTCCGTAGAAAAAAGAACAGGTGTGAAATTTGATATTTCATATTCGTTTCAGAAAAAAGAAACAGATACGATAGCAACAACATTAAACAACGAACCTTTTTTAGACCCAAACGGAAGGTTAGTTTTTCGTCCTGCTGGTCATGGTGCGCTTTTAGACAATTTAAATGAAGTTGACGCAGATGTTATCTTTATAAAGAACATTGACAATGTAGTTTCTGATAAATATATAGAGACTATCACATATCAAAAAAAGGTGTTAGCTGGAAAATTAATCTCGCTTCAAGAGGAAATCTTTAAGCTTGTTGAAAAACTTCAGGTCGAGAAACCTTCAGATGAGTTATTAAAAGAAGCTATGATTTTTATTTCAGAAGAATTAAAAGTCACATACATTTCTTCAGATAAGGAAACCATTTTGGAAACTTTAGACCGGCCACTTCGTGTTTGTGGTGTTGTGGAGAATACCGGTGCACCTGGAGGAGGTCCTTTTCTTGTTGAAGATAAATCTGGTAATGAATCATATCAAATTGTGGAAATGTCGCAAATTGATTTAAAGAATCCAGAACAGAAGCTTCTTGTCGATCAAGCCACACATTTTAATCCTGTAGATTTAGTTTGTGGTGTCCGTAATTATAAAGGTGAAAAATATAATCTTCTCGAGTTCTCTGATCCTGATGCTGGTTTTATTTCTGAAAAATCATATCAAGGAAATCCTATCAAAGCATTAGAACGACCTGGATTATGGAATGGGGCTATGGCTAATTGGAATACAGTTTTTGTTGAAGTTCCTCTCATTACATTTAATCCCGTGAAAACCGTTAATGATCTTTTAAGCAAAGTTCACCAATCATAATGAACATCGAGCTACTATTGACAGAACTCACTTTCAAGGCTACTCGCAGTAGTGGTCCGGGTGGACAACACGTCAATAAAAC
>DATGMT010000119.1:0-24932 GCA_035307265.1 Aequorivita sp. | reverse complement strand
TTGAGTTTACTCCATAAAAAAACCGCGCACCGATTGAGTAGCACGCGGTCATTTCAACTAACTAACCAAATTAAATTTCAATTATGAAATCTCAACCATTCTTTTTAAAGCTTTCTCTTCTTCTTTCTTAGGCAGTGTAATTTTTAAAATTCCATCTGTATATGTTGCCTTAACATCTTCACTTTTGACGTTTTCAGGCATTTTAAAAGAGCGCTTAAATTCTCTATAATTAAACTCCCTTCTTTGATATCGGGAATCATTATTTTCTTCTTTCTCCTCTGCTTCAGAGGCTTGCTTAACACTTACGGTTAAAGTTTCTTCATCAATCTCTATTGAGAAATCTTCCTTCTTCAACCCAGGTGCAGCCAATTCAACCGCAAAGTTAATCAAATTTTCGCTAATATTTACAGCTGGAATGCTAAATGTTTTAAACTTATTTGGAACATCAATTTTATTATCGAAAAACATGTCTTCTAATATCGCTGGCAACCATAGGTTTTCTTTATTCATTGTCTTCATGATAAATATATTTTAATACGTTATTATTTTTGACATATATAAGTCAACAATGATTCCAATTAAACAAAACTGCCGTTTTGACATTAAAACCTCTTTTTATAAAGACATTTTGACGCGAGCAAGAAGCTTATTCGGCATTATTATCAAAATAAGCTAATTGTAGTATGCTTTGAATATTTTCAAAAGTTCTTTTGGCGGGACTACTCCATCTTTATACTCACTCATTTTGCTTTGGATTTGTTCAGCTACACCAGGTCGGATTCCCATATTTAAACCAAACTTCTCTAAAGCGATTAGCTCTTCTTCATGAGTTTCTCCATCAATTTTCATGACTAACATAAGTCTATAGAAGTGTGTAATTCGTTCCGCTTCACTAAACGGCACCTTTGTTTTCTTAGGGTTTTCGAATAGTTCATAAACGTCAGCCATAGGCACAGACATACGTTTAGCAAGTTTTTCAATAAACTGTATTTCCGAGGTTTGAATTTTACCATCGGCCATAACCATATATATCAAGTCACTTAATAAAGATTTAGGATCATTCACCATCGATATAAAATAAGAAAAGCCCTTGCAGTTAATGCGAAGGGCTTTTAAGTAAATTAAAGTTATTTATTAAGACAGCACTTCTTTAACTTTATCTGCAGCTTCTTGGAACTCTACAGCACTATGAACGTCTAGTCCACTATTGTCTATTAGTTCCTTTGCAATATCTGCGTTTGTTCCTTGTAGACGCACGATAATTGGAACAGAAATATTTCCAATGTTCTTATATGCATCAACAATACCTTGAGCCACACGGTCACAACGAACAATTCCTCCAAATATATTTACAAGAATTGCTTTTACGTTAGGATCCTTTAGAATTAGATGAAAAGCAGCTTCAACTCTTTCAGCATCTGCAGTTCCACCAACGTCAAGGAAGTTAGCTGGTTCTCCACCTGCTTGTTTAATAAGGTCCATAGTTGCCATAGCAAGACCAGCACCGTTTACCATACATCCAACGTTTCCATCAAGATCTACGTAGTTCAGTCCTTTAGCCATTGCTTCAACCTCTACAGGGTTCTCCTCTCTCTTATCGCGCATTTCTGCGTAATCTTTGTGACGGTAAAGTGCATTGTCATCAAGACTCACTTTAGCATCTACTGCTATAATTTTATCGTCACTTGTTTTAAGCACAGGGTTAATCTCAAATAATGAAGAGTCTGAGCTATCATATGCCTTGTAAAGTGCAGAAACAAACTTGGTCATTTCTTTAAAAGCCTTTCCACTTAGTCCTAAGTTGAATGCAATTCGGCGTGCTTGGAATCCTAGAAGGCCCGTAGCTGGATCAATATCTTCTGTAAAGATTAGATGTGGAGTTTCTTCTGCAACAGTTTCTATATCCATTCCACCTTCAGTAGAATACATAATCATGTTTCTACCAGTAGAACGATTTAGAAGTACACTAATATAGAATTCTTCAGGCTCACTATCACCTGGGTAATAAACGTCTTCGGCTACTAAAACTTGGTGAACTTTTTTACCCTCAGCAGAAGTTTGAGGAGTAACTAGGTTCATCCCAATGATATTTCCTGCAATATCTTCTACTTCTTGTAAGTTTTTGGCAAGTTTAACTCCCCCGCCTTTTCCTCGACCTCCTGCGTGAACTTGTGCCTTTATAACATGCCAACCGGTTCCGGTTTCTTCGGTAAGTTTTTTGGCTGCTTCAACTGCATCCTTTGGAGTAGTAGCTACAATCCCTCTTTGAGTTTGCACACCAAAACTGCTTAATATTTCTTTTCCCTGATATTCGTGTAAATTCATAGTAACGGTTTTGTTTCCTACCTATCTGTAAGGCAGGCTTATTAATCGGATGCAAAAATAATGAATGTTGAATGAATCCGCTACTCTTTTTCAAGTAATATAATTGTCCTTATTATGTAAACTATCCGTAGCCTGATAAAAGAGACAAGAAACATCGGATTCGCTCAGCAGTAGCAGCTTTCACTGTTAGAACCAAGAATCAAGACTAAATCTTAAAACATTGAATATATATTTATTAAAAATTTTAAAGCAGATGATATTATGTCATATTGGCTTTGGTTCTAAATTGTATGAGAAGAAAACTCTCGTTGAAAAAAAGGTCCTATAGTCCTTCACACTCAGCTTTAATCAAGGCCATCAAACTTTAGTTAGACTACAGTGATTTTTTTAAATATTTCATTTTTAAAACACAGAAATGTTTGAAAATACTGATGAAGTTCTCATGGACTATCCATGGACTATCCATGGACTATCTATGGAGCTGATTCGACACATAGCCATCCTAAATATATCTACACATATTAATAATATATCTGACATAATTATACAGTTATATAAGGGACGCTTCATTATAGGTCATCAAATTTTAGTTTTACAACGGTGACTAACTATTTAGACTTCTTTAGATTATCATAGTTTTAGGGGGGAGAGTAAAACTATTTAGAAGTACAAATCTTTGAAAATGGAGCTTAAATCTTAAAATCAAACTAAATCTATCAAACTTAAAGTATCTCAATTTTAAAAGTGGAAAAAAGAAAAAGCATACTGTTTTAGGGTGTTTAGTTGAGTTTTTTAAAAAATTGCTAGAGTAATTTTAGTATTATTTTAAAATTAAACACCTAAAATCACTTGTGTATCGAATTTAACCCTATCTTTGCGTCTTAATATAAATTATTTTAATTCATTACAATGAACAAAGGAACAGTAAAATTCTTCAACAGCACCAAAGGATTTGGTTTTATTACTGAAGAAGGAAACAACAAAGAACATTTTGTACACGTATCAGGCCTTATCGACGAAGTGCGCGAAGGGGACGAAGTAGAATTTGATCTTCAAGAAGGAAAAAAAGGATTGAACGCGGTTAACGTTAGAGTACTTTAATACACGTTATATTTTTTTAGACAAAGAGCCTTTCAAATGAAAGGCTCTTTTTTTATACCCATATTTGAAATGTGTAGAAAACCGAAATTCAAAGTCTTTCGAAAAGGTTTGACTTAACGCGTTATAAAAGATGTAGGCCTTGGAAGATTGAAACTTTTAAATATTCAAATAAAATAACACTTCAGTTTAATTCAACCGAATTAATTTATAAAGTTATGTAGGGATAGACTAGGGATATCTATGGGACTACTCTTACTAAATAACCATATAGATTTATGAAAACACGAATTGACTGCTAGTAGAAATATCTTCTTTTGCAGTTTCAAATTCTGATATAATATCTTTCACGATTTCTGAAACTGGTTTCACCTCATGAATCAGTCCAGCAATTTGACCGATTTCCAATTCTCCTTCTTCTAAATCGCCTTCAAACATTCCTCGTTTAGCTCTGGCTCGACCTAAGTGTTTAATTAAGTCTTCTTTTGTAGGGTTGGTAGCGTATAGTTCTACTACACTTTCGTAAAATTTATTTTTCAGCATTCTAACTGGAGCGAGCTCTTTAAGAGTGAGTTGAGTATCACCTTCTTTTGAATCCACAACCATTTGTTTAAACGCTTGATGAGATGATGCTTCTTCCGATGCTACAAAACGGCTACCCAGTTGTACTCCATCGGCTCCTAATGTCATAACTGCTAACATTCCTTTTCCTGTAGCTATACCTCCTGCTGCAATTAGAGGAATTTGGAGGTGTTCTTTCACCATTGGAATTAAAGTTAATGTAGTTGTTTCTTCACGGCCGTTATGTCCTCCAGCTTCAAAGCCTTCAGCTACAACAGCATCAACTCCGGCTTCTTGAGCTTTCAGTGCAAATTTCACACTACTTACGACGTGAACTACTGTAATTCCGTTTTCTTTAAGTCTTGATGTATATGTTTTTGGGTTTCCTGCAGAAGTAAAAACTATCTTAACCCCCTCTTCTATTATTATGTTGATTATCTCTTCAATATCTGGATAAAGCATTGGGACATTAACACCAAAAGGTTTGTCTGTAGCTTTTTGACATTTCAAAATATGTTCTCTTAACACTTCGGGATACATAGAACCTGCTCCAATCAGTCCTAATCCTCCAGAGTTTGAAACTGCGCTAGCTAGACGCCATCCGCTATTCCATATCATTCCACCCTGAATTAGTGGATACTTTATATTGAAAAGTTTTGTAATCTTATTTTGCACTATTCTTTAATTATTTTGAAACTCGTTGTTTTATTATTTGAAGTAAGCGTAGCTATATACATTCCTGAAGTTAGATTCGAAACGTCTATTTGATTTTTTAACGCAGTCACTGTTTGTTGTAGCACCTTTTTTCCCAATGCGTTGTATAGAGTAAATTGAGCCTTTTCAATCTCATTTGGAAAGGAGACGTTGATTTTATCCACTACAGGATTAGGGTAAAGTGCGAAAAGCATTTCCTTTTTAAAATCGTCAATATCTAGCTGTATGAGCATATTCAACGCTTCGTTAAAATCGGGAATACCATACCCCATTTCATCAGTTGGACTGTTGTATAAACTAGATGACTCACGGATTACTTGCATGATAACCTCATTACTTCTGTGTGGGAAGGCCTGCCATAAAGACGCCACTGCCCCAGCTATTATTGGTGAGCTAAAAGAGGTTCCGTTTGAAGTAGTTACAGCTCCGTTGTAGTCTACAATTGCTGCAGACCTCCCTTGAGCCATTACATCTGGTTTTACGCGACCATCATAAGTAGGTCCATACGAGCTAAACGAAGCATAGTTTTCATTATCATCCACTGCTCCAACCGTAAAAGTTCCAGGTGAATCACCTGGTGAACCAACATATCCGAAGTTTGCCCCTGAATTCCCTGCAGAAGTTACATTAATTAGTCCTTTATCATATCCATGAGAAGCACCACGAGCACCAATTGTTGTTTGGCCATCTAAATCTGAATACTGATAATCGTAGTTTGGATTATCAAAAGCTTGATAACCTAATGAAGTATTAGTGACATAAACTCCTAAACTATCGGCTCTCTCTAAAGCTTCCACCCAGTAGGCTTCTTCTACTGGCGACTCTTGCCTTCCATCTTCAGTTACAAACAAGTAATAGGATGCTTGTGGACCAGTTCCCACAAATTGCTGATCTAAAATAGCAGCTGCATTACTCAATGTATGCGTTCCGTGTGTGCCAGTTCCGGTTGGATCCTCTACCCTATCAACAAAGTCATAATAGCCTAACAAACGACCTTCATCACGAAGTGTAGCATATGCAGGGTTGGTCAATACATTAGGATAGCCGTTATCCATGAAAGCAACAATTATTCCTTCTCCGGTATAACCTTGTTCGTGTAGATAATCAGCATTAATCATTTGAGTTTGATTTTCAGCGGCGCCATAGTTATAGACTACCCGTTCTGAAGTTTCAATTTCAAACTTATCTGTTGGAAATGCTTTTTGAAAATTAGCATTTAGGCTACTATCCATATATTCAACCTCACTCACAAAAGAAAGATCGTTTAGATTTTCAATTTGGGTTTGAGTTCCTTGAACATATACGGCATTCATCCATTTAGATTTTGCTAAAACCGTAATTCCTGGCGAATTTGACACTGTAGCTTTATAGGTTTCATTTAGAGGAACATCTCGTTCGTCTATTGCAATTCCTTGATTAAATTTTCTATCTATAGCTGCTTGTGTTAGAATTGCAATGGGATTAGCTATAGAAGCTTGAACATTTTCTTTATCTGTAAAGAATACAAGAGCTTCATGTGTTTGTGAAAAGCCTATCGTAGAAAACAGTAAGAAAATCAATATATAAAGATTCTTCATCTAGATGTATTTAGGAGATTACACCACTACCTAGTAATTCATCATCATTGTACCAAGCAACAAATTGTCCTTCGGTTATAGCAGACTGTGGTTTATCAAAGATAACATAAAGCCCAGAAGAAGTTTGATAAAGAGTAGCTTTTTCTAAAGGTTGTCTATATCTAATACGCGCTTGAACCTCCATTTTTTCGTCTTCTTTAAGCCTAAGATCCTCTCTAATCCAGTGGGTTTCTTCAGGTTTAACAAAAAGACCTCTACGGTATAATCCAGGGTGACTTTTTCCTTGACCAGCGTAGATTATATTCTCTTCAACGTCAGTGTCAATTACAAAAAGTGCTTCTTTTGTTCCACCTACTGCAAGACCTTTTCTTTGTCCTTTTGTGAAGTAGTGAGCCCCATGATGCATTCCCACTTGCTTACCATCTTCTTTATTGTAGTTGTGTTTAGCTGATAGAAATTCAAGTTCGTCTTTTTCAGAAGAAAAAGCTGGAGTATCAACCTTGTAATTTTTATGGTTGGCTGGAATCTCTACAATCACGCCATCTTTTGGCGCTAGTTTTTGTTGTAGAAACTCTGGAAGTCGTACTTTCCCTATAAAACACAATCCTTGCGAATCACGTTTATCGGCAGTGATTAAGTTTTGTTCAGATGCAATTTTGCGCACTTCAGATTTCATCAATTCTCCAACTGGAAAAAGTGTTCGAGACAGTTGTTCCTGAGATAATTGGCATAGAAAATAGGATTGATCTTTTCCAGGGTCTTTTCCTGCGAGAAGTTGATATGTTTTCTCGTTATTATTTTCAATAACACCTTTTCTGCAGTAATGTCCAGTTGCCACATAGTCGGCGCCCAACCCTAATGCTATTTTCATAAAGACGTCAAACTTGATCTCACGATTACAGAGCACGTCTGGATTTGGAGTTCGCCCCATTTTATATTCACGGAACATATAGTCAACAATACGTTCTTTGTATTCTTCACTTAAATCTACTGTTTGAAAAGGAATCTGTAATTTCTCAGCTACAAGCATAGCATCGTTACTATCTTCAAGCCACGGACATTCATCAGAAATAGTAACAGAGTCGTCGTGCCAATTCTTCATAAAAAGACCTATAACCTCGTAGCCTTGTTCTTTCAACAGATAGGCTGCAACGCTAGAATCCACTCCTCCACTTAACCCTACAACAACACGTTTTTTCATAATTAATTTTGTGTAATTTTTCTGAATTTAAAAACTTAAAGTTAGTCAAAGAATCCTGACGAAACAGAATGAATATTACTCTCTGTTTTTCTTCGGAAAAGTTTCTTCCACAACAACTTTTCCATCCTTATAGTATCTCCACATTCCTTTTTTCTTCCCTTCGTTATAGTTTCCTTCTATAAGAATGTTTCCGAAGCCGTCATAATAATAAACTGGACCATGTAGAGTTCCATCTTTATACAACAGCTTTTTTATAAGGACGCCGTTTTCAGAGTAGTAATTATTGATACCTTCTTTAACGTCATTTACATAATCGATTTCTTCGGTTATATTTCCGTTTGGATAGTAAGTAATAGTTCTACCGTTTAACAATCCATTTTCATAGACTTCGCGAGTCATTACTTGCTTGGAGTTATTGTGGTAGTAAACCCATTCACCCACGCGGTCTTTACCGTTCATTTTCCCTTCACTAACAAGGTTTCCTTTTGGTGTAAAGTACTTTACATAAGCGATATCATCATTCTTATTAAACGACTTAATAACAGATGGTTTATCTTTACAATTTTCGCAGTAGAATTTAAAATCGCCTACTTCCTTACCATGTTCGAATTTGCCTTCATAACGAATTTGGTCTGTATTCGGGTAGTATTTTTTCCAAACTCCGTGTCGCTCACCATTTGCATCTGTTTGATTAATATCATTTTGAGCAATTGCATTAGAGCAAATAAAAATTCCGAAGAAAAAAACAACAATGAGATTTTTCATATCAAATTAAAATTTCTTTCTATAGTAAACGCTAAATAATATAATCTATTCTATGTAATTCTACAAGGCTTGTGCCACCTTGTAGAATTACTTGAGTGGAGTTCAATAAAAACAAGTTTTATTTCTTTCCAGCATTTTTTTGCTGTTCAGCTTGCTCCATCATTTCAGCCATTTTGCGCTGGAATTTATTTTGTTTTCTAGGCTTAGCTTTCTTCACCTGAATTTTAGCGTGGATCTTATCTTCGTCAATAATGAAGTTTTTAATAACGAGCATAATTCCGATAGTAATCAGGTTTGAGATAAAGTAATACAATGAAAGTCCACTTGCATAGTTGTTAAAGAACACTAACATAAACAAAGGCGACAGATACATTATAAACTTCATATTTGGCATTCCAGGCTGTTGCTGTTGTTGCATGGTTTGACCTGTAGTCATCATCATGTAGATAAAGATTGCGATCGAAGCCAAGATTGGGAACAAACTAACGTGATCTCCATAAAATGGAATGTGGAATGGCAGATCTAGAATGGTGTCATAGCTAGAAAGGTCATCAGCCCACAAGAAACTCTTCTGTCTTAAGTCTATAGCAGAAGGGAAGAATGTAAAGAGCGCATAGAACACTGGGATTTGCAACAATGCTGGCAAACACCCTTGAAGCGGACTAGCTCCAGCAGAGTTTTGCAACTTCATTGTCTCTTGTTGAATCTTCAACTTGTTGTCCTTATACTTTTCTCTAATCGCATCCATTTCGGGTTTTAGCACCTTCATTTTAGCTTGAGATAGGTATTGCTTATATTGAACAGGAGACAACATTAGCTTTATCAAAATTGTAAGTACAATAATTGCTAATCCAGCAGGAAGGAAATCAGAAAGGAGTCCGAATAAAGGAATAATCACATATTTGTTAATCATCCCGAATATCCCCCAACCCAAAGGCATGGCTTTATCTAAGTTTCGACCATACTCTTTGAATATCTTATAGTCGGAAGGACCATAATACATATTCATGTCATAGGACAGTCTTCCATTTTTAGGCTCTAACAGCATTTTAGCTCCATACTGTTTAGTATAGACAGTGTCGATTTCTTCATCTTTAACTAGGTCAATAGAAGAGAGAGCTACTTCTTTAAACGGAGTGTCTGTTAGAAGCATAGAGCTAAAGAAGTGTTGGCGGAAGTTCATCCACGAAACGTCTTTCTCTAGGTCAGAATCCTCTCCAGATGGCGAAAGCTTTGAGTGTTTTTTACCTTCATATTCATAAGTAAGACGAGTATAGCGGTTTTCGTAAGAAATACTCTTAGCGTGTCGGTATCCCTTTAATTGCCAATCTAAATACATTGGCTGTGAAGTATCAATAACACCATCTAAGCCTTGTGTATTAATACTGAAGTCCATCATAAATTCACCTGGATGCAGCGTATATCTATATTCAACAAACCCTGTTTCCGATGCTTTAAGTTTCATTGAAAGCACATGGTCTTCTCCGTTTTTAGAAAGCGTTGGTTCAAAATATAAATCTTGCGTATTGAGCATTCTATTTTCTGCAGAAAACTGAAGGTTCAATGAAGCGTTTCCATCTTTAATTAGATAGACAGGAATAGAGTCGAATTTAGTAAAGTTCTTTAAGCGAGCTTCGGTAATATATCCACCCTTATTGCTTACTTTTAGGAACAGCTCATCGTTTTCAAGAATAGTTTCTTCATCTGTAGCAGAAGGAAGAGTTCCTGAATAGGCAAAGGAGCCTAATTTATTCTTCAGTCTTTCTAAAGCAAGAGAATCACTCTGACTAGCAGCAGCAACATCAACCTGAGATGGTTCCTTTATTGTTGCCACCTCGCTTGAAGGTTTTTGAGATTCTTTTTCTTTTGCTGCAGCTTCTATTCTCGCTTTTTCTTGTAGTTCCTCTTCTGTGGGCTGATTTAAATAAAGCATCCACAGTAGAATTCCACCAATTAATACAAATCCAAGAAGCGAGTTAATGTCAAATTTTTTTTCTTCCATATTCAGTCGCAGATTTTTATGCGATCGTTTTAAAGTTTCCGAAACTATTCGGAGGGTTGATTTTAATTTTTATTTCTATAAAACAATAAGGTTTAAAACTATCTATCAAAGGATGATAACCTTGAAAGAGGCTTGTATTCTAGCAACAACCTCACCTTATTATCTAAATGCGTCAAATTGTCTTATTTCTTTTTTGTTGCATGTTCATTTACCGCTTTCACGAATGCCACAAAAAGTGGATGCGGATTGGCAACTGTACTTTTATATTCAGGGTGATATTGAACTCCCATAAACCATGGGTGGCTTGGAACCTCAACAATTTCAACGAGTCCTGTGTCTGGGTTCACACCCGTAGCGATCATTCCTGCAGTTTCAAACTGCTCTAGATATTTGTTATTAAATTCATATCTATGACGATGACGTTCTTCGATTATATCTGATTTATAAATCTTACTAGCTAAACTATCTTTTTTAACTTCACATTTCCAAGAGCCTAAGCGCATAGTTCCTCCTAGGTTTGTGATGTTTTTCTGATCTTCCATCATGCTAATTACTGGATGTTTAGTTTTATCATCCATTTCGGCACTATTAGCATCTTCTAAATTCAAGACATTTCTAGCAAATTCAATGACAGCCATTTGCATACCTAAGCAGATCCCTAGGAATGGCAAGTTATTTTCGCGCGCATATTGTACAGCAGCTACTTTACCTTTCACGCCGCGTTCACCAAATCCCGGAGCTACTAAAATCCCATCTAACTTAGAAAGCTTCTTCCCAATAGTGTTTGAATTGATATGCTCTGAATGAATATATTGAACTTTAACTCTAACTTCATTCTCGGCTCCTGCATGAATAAAAGCCTCTAAAATTGATTTATAGCTATCTTGAAGCTCAACATATTTCCCAATAAGTCCGATTTGAACCTCAGCTTTTGGGTTCTTATGTCGCTTAAGGAACTCGTTCCATTGTTTTAAATCGGGTTTCGTAGTGTCTTTAAGCCCTAACTTTTTCAGCGTAACTGTGTCTAGTCCCTCTTCAAGCATCATGTTTGGCACATCGTAAATTGTGGAAGCATCGATAGATTGAATTACAGCTTCTTGTTTTACGTTGCAGAAGAGTGCTAGTTTCGTACGGAGGTCTTCAGAGAGTTCATGTTCTGTTCTACAGACTAATATATCTGCTCTAATCCCACTTTCCATCAATGTTTTCACGGAATGCTGGGTAGGTTTTGTTTTTAATTCTGCTGCAGCTGAAAGGTATGGGATTAGAGTTAGGTGAATCACCAACGCATTGTCATCGCCCATTTCCCATTTCATTTGGCGCACAGCTTCTATGTATGGTAGAGACTCGATATCTCCAACAGTACCACCAATTTCAGTGATTACAATGTCGAAGTCACCTGTTTTTCCAAGTAATTGAATTCGTTCTTTGATTTCATTAGTGATATGAGGAACAACCTGAACGGTTTTCCCTAGAAACTCGCCACGTCGTTCTTTTTCAATCACACTTTGGTAGATACGACCTGTGGTAACGTTGTTGGCTTGTGAAGTGTTTTGATTTAGGAATCGCTCATAATGGCCTAAGTCTAAATCGGTTTCTGCGCCATCTTCCGTTACATAACACTCTCCGTGTTCGTATGGATTTAATGTGCCTGGATCGACATTTATATAGGGATCAAGCTTTTGTATAGTAACACGATACCCCCTGGCTTGCAGTAGCTTAGCGAGAGACGCTGCTATAATTCCTTTTCCTAATGACGATGAAACTCCGCCCGTAACGAAGATGTATTTTGTGTTGCCCATAACTGCCTCTGCTGAAAATATCTATACGGGATGCAAAGGTACATTTTTATGTGGAAGGGAAAGGAGGTTATTAAATTAAAATTGCATGTGCTTTGTTTAGAAATTAATAGGGTCCAACAAAGGTTTAAGCACCTTGGCTAAAAGACGTAATACACAGGAATTACTCTTTAGAAGCTTGACAATTAAGTTAGATTGATAACGTATGCTTCTTTGTTTATAAAAACTGATCCTCTTTTTACTAAAATTTAAAGCTAGAGCTTCTTCCCTATCAACAGACAGTTTGTTTTATTTACTGCCGGATATGTTGTTATCTCAAAGTTCTTTCCGAAGTGAGATATGATTTCTTTTGATTTATCGGTTTCTTCATTTAGATTGACTCCTATATTAAATATGAAAAAACCATTCTTATCTATGAGTTTTGAAACATTATAACAGAAGTCTTTTTCGAAAAACTTATTCGGAACATTTAAATCAACAAATACGTCTATAATAATTAGTTGAAAAACATCATTGGAGTTTTCTACATATTTAAAAGCATCCTCCTCAATGATTTTTTGATTTTTAGATTCCGTGATTCCAAACTCCTTCGCTGCAATCTGTATAACTTTTGGATCTATTTCAACTGCAACTACATTCTTTTTATAATTGAATTTATCTCGAAGTGATTGAATTACACTTCCTCCACCCATCCCGAGAATCAATGTGTTTTCAACTGTTTTCAGATTAATTTCAGAAACACCAAACTCCAATATTTTTTGAAGTGATCCATATGAGTAATTAGCATTTTCAGTATCTAAAACCTTCTTGCCATCAATATAAGTAACCTCTAAGGTTCCATTTATTTCAGAATAATACCTTTTAGTGTCGGGCCATAAATAGCTTAGAAACTTCTTCATATTTAAATCACATTTACCACTTTCAGTTAACTCAATAGTTCAACACGATATTTAGGCTGTTTCAAGTTGCTTTTGGTATGCTTTTATTTTGTCTCTTAGTTTAGCTGCCATCATAAAGTCGAGATCTTTTGCAGCGTTTTCCATCGCTTTACGAGTATCTCGAATTTTCTTTTCAATTTGTGGCTTTGTCAAGTATTCAACTTCTGCTTCTGCAGCAAGAGATTCAGCGTTCTCGATACTATAAGCTTCTTGTTTAGATTTTGTAAGTGAGTTTTCAAAAGACTTTTTAATAGCTGTTGGCGTAATTCCACGCTCCTTGTTATAGGCAATTTGTTTTTCTCTTCTATAGGCCGTTTCATCAATGGTAGCCTGCATGCTTTTTGTTATTTTATCTGCATACATTATAGCTTTACCATTGAGGTTTCTCGCTGCACGACCCACTGTTTGAGTTAATGATCTATGGCTTCTTAAAAACCCTTCTTTATCGGCATCCAGTATAGCTACCAAGGACACTTCGGGCAGATCTAAACCTTCACGAAGTAGGTTTACTCCCACTAATACGTCGAAAATTCCCAATCGTAGATCTTGCATAATTTCAACTCGCTCTAAAGTATCTACATCACTGTGGATATAGCGACATCTCACTTGCACACGAGTCAAGTACTTGGTGAGTTCCTCTGCCATTCTTTTGGTTAAAGTAGTTACTAAAACTCGTTCATCTTTTTCAACTCTCAACTGTATTTCTTCCAGCAGGTCGTCTATTTGATTGAGACTTGGCCTAACTTCAATTGGTGGATCTAATAATCCTGTAGGTCGGATAATTTGCTCTACATACACACCTCCACTCTTTTCGAGTTCGTAATCTGCAGGGGTTGCACTTACATATATTACTTGGTTTTGCATGCTTTCAAACTCTTCAGCTTTTAGTGGGCGGTTATCCATTGCTGCAGGCAGTCTAAATCCATACTCCACCAAGTTTTCTTTTCGAGAGCGGTCGCCGCCATACATGGCTCCAACTTGAGGAATAGTCACGTGGCTTTCATCGACAACCATTAAATAATCCTTCGGGAAATAATCGAGTAGACAGAAAGGGCGTGTTCCAGGAAGTCGTCGGTCTAAGTATCTTGAGTAATTCTCGATTCCGCTACAATATCCAAGTTCTCTGATCATTTCTAGATCGAAGTTTGTACGTTCATCGAGACGTTTTGCTTCTAAATGCTTTCCTATTTCCTTAAAGTATTCCACTTGTTTAACCAAGTCATCTTGGATTTCTCGAATAGCACCCTGAAGCACGTCTGGAGAAGTCACAAACATGTTTGCTGGATAAATATTTAGCCTTTCATATTTTGTTTTAACATTGTTGTTTAGCGGATCGAAAACTTCTATTTCCTCTATTTCATCACCAAAGAAATGAATCCTAAAAGCATCATCTGCATAACCTGGATATACGTCTACAGTATCTCCTTTAATTCTGAATCGTCCGTGATTAAATTCCACTTCAGTTCTCGAATAGAGGCTTTGCACTAACATGTGTAACAACTTAGTTCGAGAGATGATTTGTCCTTTTTCTAAACTAATAACGTTCTTCTGAAATTCAACAGGGTTTCCAATTCCATATATACACGAAACCGATGAAACCACTAAAACATCACGTCTTCCGGAAAGTAAAGATGAAGACGTGCTAAGGCGCATTTTTTCAATTTCTTCATTAATAGACAAATCTTTTTCTATGTACGTTCCACTACTTGGGATAAAAGCTTCTGGCTGATAATAGTCATAGTATGAAACAAAGTATTCCACAGCATTTTCAGGAAAAAGATTTTTAAATTCTGTGTAAAGCTGAGCCGCTAAAGTTTTGTTATGAGCAAGCACCAATGTAGGTTTTTGCACTTGCTCTACCACATTAGCTATAGTAAAGGTCTTACCCGACCCTGTAACTCCTAGGAGAGTTTGATATTTTTCTCCAGAATCCAACCCTTTTACCAATGCTTTTATTGCTTGTGGCTGATCACCTTCGGGTTTAAAATCTGAAACAATTTTGAAGTTCATAAATTTTTTTTCTATACGTTGTAAAACTACTCAATAATAGTCGAATCGTTGGTCGAAGGATTACATAGTAAACAACAATTTGTATAACGACATAAAACTAAAACCTTCAACAACTTAAAAGCACTTAAGCTTGTTTTGAATCACTCAATTTCAATCTGATATTTATCCAATAACCCAATAACTTCGGGTAGAGAAAACTTTGCTTTTTTGATTTGATTCTGTTCGGGGTCGAAGGAATAGTTGGTGGATTTTCGGAAGTCAGCGTTTTCCAAATTGGTATTATGGAATGTCGCATGAAGCAGATTGCATTCTATAAGTTTTGCGTTTTTCAGATCTGTTTCGGTAAAGTCAACACCTTCTAACTGACAGTCGTTAAAAACAGTTTTGTTCAATTTCATTCTATGGAAAGAAGAGTGGTTTAACTGGCATGCATCGAATGAAGCTGCAAACCCGAATTGGTCAGAAGCATCAAAATGAAGCCCCAACATTTTACAGTTTTTAAATATCACTGTCTGAAACGATGTGTTTCCAAGAGTTGCATTACTGAAATTACAATCGATAAATTCGGTTTCTAAAAAACGTATGTTTGACAAACTTGAATTTGAAAAGTCGCATCCAACAAATGTGCAATACTCATATTCTGCAACGGGTAGGGTATCTTTGGAGAAGTCAACATTTGTAAATGTTTGTTCTTCTATATATTTGGAATTCATTCTGCTATATCTATTTTTCCTATTTCAATTTTCTCTCCATAGAACTTTGGTTCTACATGAAAAATAACATCTAAAAATGCTTTAGTTCTTGCAAAGTACTCTCTGAACTTCACTTTATAACCTCCGCTACCTTTTACATCTTTTGCGTTAAAACCGACAACAACTATTTCACTCATTTCTGCTAAATAAATCGCTCTTTCATTTTGGAACTTTTGTGAAATGACTGTAAATTTTGCTTGTCCAAAAATTTCTTTAGCCCGAATCACAGAATCCAGTGTTCTGAATCCTGCATAATCAAGAAAAATCACTTCTTTCGGAATTCCTCTTTTGACCAATTCATTTTTAAAAGTCATTGGCTCATTATATTGCATAGAGCTATTATCTCCACTAACTAATATAAAATCGATTTTATTACTATTATATAACTCTACAGCAGCATCGATACGGTATTTAAAATACAGGTTTATACCTCCGTCTTTATAATATTTAGCAGTACCCAATAGTAATCCAACTCTATTTTTTGGAATTGTAGTAACACTTGAAAAAGTCTTACCCTCTGCAGCTTTCTGAATAGAAAAATTTGCAGTAAAAACCAACAGCGATGTTCCAACAACCAACAGTACTAATCCCCATATTAGAGCTTTCTTAATCATATATTTTGAAGAAGACTTGTCTGTTTCTCATTGAAAGTCATTTTATAAAATATTAAAAAAATTAAACAGATTGGAGTTCTTCAAACAGTTGAAGATTAAAACAACAAATTGTTTAAGAACTACACAAAAAGTGAATATAGAATTTATAGACAATTGCCCATCCGTCAACTACTTCATTTGCATGATATTTTTAACCACCCCACCATCTACTAAAATATCGGTTGCGGTGATAAATCTTGCAGCATCACTAACAAGAAACTTAACCACACCCGAAACATCTTCAGGTGTTCCGTTTCTTTTTAGTGGAGTAGCGTTTTTAATCATCTCCATGCGTTCAGGATGCTCTTTTGCTGCTTTTAGTGCCATTTCCGTCTCAATCACTCCAGGAGAAACTGTTACAATTCGAGCGCCTTTAGCTCCAAATCTATCTGCATTTTTATGAGAAAGCAACAACACTCCACGCTTAGCAAAATTGTACATTGTATCCGAACTTCCGTCAACAAACTGGCTAACTACTTCGAATGAATCTTTAAGCAAAGGGTTTGCTAAAGCCAAATCATATTTCACATTTGGAGGAACAGTGTGAGCCATCATAGATGAGAGTAAAACTATTGCAGAATCTTCTACTGCCAAATCATAAAAAGCATCGACCAAAAGTTCTGTCCCTACAAGGTCAATCGTAAAAACCTTCTTTAAATCCTGTACAGTTCCACTAACTCCAGCTGTATGGATTAGCGCTTTCAACGAACCTTGAGCCCCAACAAAGTCTCTTAACTTTTCAACGTCTTTTTTATCGGTAATATCACAAGGAATTCCAGAAGCTTTATATCCTTCTTTGGAAAGAGTTTCAACCGATTTATCTACCATTTCTTGAGAATAATCGGTAATAATTAAATTTTCATTTTTAAAAGCTCTTGCACATGCCATTCCAATACCTCCGGCTCCACCTGTTATAACTATCAATTGTTTTTGGCTACTCATAATTTCAGAATTTTTATTTGATTAAACGAGTGTTTTTTAAATCACCCTATAACTACCAAAAATACAAAATAGAGGGCTCATTTTGGCGTAAATGAATAGTGTATAATCAGGTTTAACAATCATTTATGCATGATTTATGATATATATCAGGCTTGGTAAGTTTGTTCAGCACTTTTTAATAACAATTTGAAAAGGAAAATAGAAATTACTTCTATTCAGTTTCTATCAAGCATATTATTTATACTCATCTCTAACTTCATCGTTGTTAGCAAAACAAACAGGAGAAGCATTTTGCGGTAAAGAGTTTTTAGATTCAATCCACTTACTCATGTACTTTGTAGCTTGCATTTTTTGATATTGAAGAATTTGTCCTATAAAATTCTCTTGCCTATGGATTTCAATGTTTTGAGAAATACTCTCTACTCGATCTACAAAATCTTTTAGGAAGAGATTTTCAGCAAATCGATTTTCTATAATATTGAATCCGTTTTGTTGTGCTTTTTTCCAAATATTTTCTTCAGAATATAATTGTATTGCAGCATTTGCGAACTCTTCTTTTGAAGCAGCAATCTCACCTCCAAAAGGAAATTCTCCACACAATCCTTCGGCTCCTACTTCTGAAGTTACAGAAGGCAGTCCAAACCTCATAGCATCTACTAACTTACCTTTGAGTCCTGCACCAAAGCGAATGGGAGCAATTTGCAATCGGTAATTAGTAAACACATCAACTAAATCCTCTGCCCATCCTTTAATATAGAAACCTTCTTTTTCATTGTGAAGCTGCATTACTTGTTGTGGTGCATAAGCACCATAAATGTGTAACTCACTCTCTGGAATTTGTTTTTTTATTGCAGTCCAAATCTGTTTCAATTGTAGAACTGAATCCACGTTAGGAGCATGTAAAAGATTCCCGATAGTCATGAAATTTTTTCTTTGTTGATAAGATTTTGAAGATAGGGCTTCAGAAGTATCTTTCAGCAAAAAGGGTAAGTAGAATAAGATATCAGAAGAAATCTTAAACGTATTTTGCAATAGTTGCATTTCATATTCTGAAATAATCAAAGACAAATCACAACGAAGAATGCTTGCTAATTCTCGTTTTGTTTCAACAGAGAAAAGGTTAGTTTCGTTTAAAGGAAGATTCTTTCGAACAGCTTCTTGTCTTGCTTTTCTTAAGAAATGTAGGTCTTCGGTATCTAGTATTTTTAATGCATTTGGGCATTGCTCAGAAACTCGCCATCCAAACTGCTCTTCAGAAATATACCGGTCAAAAATGACAATTTCAGGGTTTAATTTCTTTATAAATACATCAAAAGAAGAATCGTTTAAAAGTATGTTTTGGATCGATATGTTTTGTGATTCGAGGTTTGCAGATTTTTCGGACAAAGCCGCTGTACTAGCAAAAGTTATTTCAAAATTTCTATTTGCAAATAACTCTATCAACTGCATCATTCTAATTCCTGCAGCTGTTGTAGCAGGCTCTGGGAAGGTATGTCCAATGATTAGTAGGTTTTTCATGCTTTTAATTTCTAATTATAAACACCTCCTTTAAAAATCAAAACCCATAAATTTCACACATTAAACCTAAGTTAAAGAAGGCTGAAATAGCACCAAATAAAAGAATGCTACTAATAAAAAGAGTGAGAAAAATAACGATTTTGTTATTTGAACGATAATTGACGTAGTTCAACACAATCTGAAAACCAAGTGCAACGGCTTGAGCCACTAACATTCGTTGAGCACAAACAATAACCGGTTCCTTATAGTAAAGAAAATAGGTAGCTATCATCAAAATTACGTAAGCAACTGTAATTCCAAACACAACTGTTTTTGGGAATTTATATCTTTTGAAACTTGTCATCATAATGGGTTTTATTCAAAGGTATGAAATTGTAAGGTTGTCTTATAACTTTCAAGTCATTGCTTACAAATTATCAGAAATTAAAAAAAACACTTAAAATAATACATTTTCATCCAAAAACACACAGACGATTTAAAACGTAATAACACTAAACTCCCAAAAAATAACCGAATACTAACTTATATTGGTCAAATACTAAAAACCTCTTATTCGTATAATATAGAATAGTATTTTAGCAAGTCGATGAAAATAAGACTATTCATATTAATTACACTCTTAGTTAGCACAACGCCTATTTTAGGGCAGATTGCAGCAGATTCTATACACACTAAGGTATTTTTAGAAGGCAATCCCGAAGTTCTTGCTTTACGCTCAGAAGAGAATTTTAGTCTAAATGATATAAAGCAGAGGCAAGATTGGAAACCTTATGACAGAACATACATCACCTCAGACAGTCTTGATATTTGGTTAAAATTTGAACTCTCAAACAGTTCAAGGGACACAGTTTTCAACTACTTATACAGCGAAGACCATTATCAAACAATTTATTTACAAAGCAATTCAGAAACGAAAATTTTAAAAAATGGATTGTACATTCCAATTAATGAGCGCTCAAACAAATTAGAATCGTTTTTCACCAGAATTGAAATACCTCCACTTCAAAGTTCTGAAGTTTATCTTCGTTTAAAAATACACAGCCGATCATTTCCTGTTAGCTATCCTGAAATATATTCGGAAAAAGGTTATTGGAATCTATCAAGGCAAATTAGACAAGCGGAAAGCAAGTCTATTGGATTTATATATTTCTATATAATTTCACTCATCACACTAATTACTTTTGCGGTAGTATTCTGGATTAGACTGAGAAAAAAGCTATATCTATATTATTTAGGTTATTTATTTTTTCAATTGATATACGGGTTTTTAGTCCTTCGAAATACAGTAGCGCCTATTGGGAACTTTTTCAGGCATTATCCTGAAACAGCCTACAACCTTTTTGAGCCCATACAGTTTATATTCATAGCCTTTTATATTTTTTTCATTTTGCATTTACTCAAAATGGAGAAATACGACAAGCTATTGGCTAAAGTCACTTTCTACCTAGGGATATTTTGTATTTTATATGCAGCTTTACGATTTTTACAAAGCTACTTTTTCTACGATCCTACGTTGATAAGCATAATCTTTAGTGGCGTTCGATTAATTATTCTTCCACTAAATTTAATACTCATCATTTGGATAATCTACAAAGTAAAGCACCCACTTCTCAAATATTTTATTGTTGGACAAACTCTCTTTTTCACTGGCGCTATCCTTGCCTCCTATCTTGGATCGACAAATGCTCATTTAGTTCCTGGCCATTTGTTCAACTTTAAGGAAGCTCCAAATGTGGTTTTTCAAATTGGATTATTGGCTGAAGTTTATTGTTTTTCATTTGCATTAGGACAAAACATATATTTACTACAACAAGATAAAAACATCGCTAATGAAGCTTTGATTGAACAACTTAAAAAGAACCGACTTCTGCAAGAAGAAATGAACAGAAAGTTAGATTCTAAAGTTGATGAAAAAACCACAGAATTAATAGAATTATACACTCAACTAGAACAACAGAAAGAAAAAGAAATCAAAGCAGATTTCACACAAAAATTAAAGACCATGAAAATGATGGCGTTGCGATCGCAGATGAACCCTCACTTTCTTTTTAATAGTTTGAATGCCATTAAGCATTTAATGATGACAGCTAGAAATGATGACGCCATTGTATATTTAGATGATTTTTCAACACTTTTACGAAGCATACTTCAAAATAGTAGCCGAGAAACTATAACAGTTGAAGAGGAGCTAGAAATTTTAGAACTCTATCTCTCTTTAGAAAAAAACAGAATAGGTGAAAGTTTTGATTACTCTATTAATGTTACATCTAGAGAAGCACTTTCACAGTTTAATGCACCTCCTTTATTTCTTCAACCGTTTGCAGAAAATGCTATCTGGCATGGGTTATACCCAAGTGATAAAAAGGACAAAAAATTAAACATTACCTTTGATACATCTGAAACTTTAAAAATCATTATAGAGGATAATGGCGTTGGAAGACAAGCAAGTAGAATGAAGGAAAAGCTTAACAAGTCTATGGGAATGAAAATCACCAAAGAACGAATTTCTCTCTTCAATCATTTAAACAACCCAACGATACATTTAGTGTTCACTGATCTTTTGGAAGACGAAACTCCCCTTGGAACACGAGTTACATTAACTTATACAAATTAGACCATGACTAAAATTATTATAGTAGATGACGAAGTGCACTGCACTAAAGTATTAGAAAATCTGATCTCAAAAATACACTCTGGCTATACCATTACGGGCATTTTTACAAATCCAGTTGAAGGCTTAGAGTTTATTCAAAACAACCCTCCAGATCTACTTTTTTTAGATATTGAAATGCCTAATTTGAATGGCTTTGCGTTATTAGACAAGCTATTACCCATCGATTTTGACGTTATATTCACAACGGCCTATGACCAATATGCTATTAGAGCGTTTCAGTATAGTGCTATTAACTATTTACTGAAACCTATTACAGAAAAAAACATTGTAAAAGCTATTTCTAATTGGGAAAAGCGACGCAACAAAACTAGTTCTGAACAGTGGAGGTTGTTCCAAAACCACTATCAAAGTCAAACAAAAAATCAATCACAAATTGCATTGCCTACTGGAGTTGGGTATCAAATTGTCGAAATCAAGAACATTGTTCGATGCCAGTCTGATAGCAACTACACTAATATTTTTTGTAAAGACGAGAACAAAGTTTTAATCAGCCGAACCTTAAAAGAAATAGAAGAGTTATTGACTGATCACGGTTTTATTAGAGTGCATCAATCGCATTTAGTAAACCCGCAATATGTGAAAGGTATTCTTAAACACGATGGAGGCAGTCTAATCATGCAAGACGATGAAGAGATTCCTGTTTCTAGGCAAAAATCTAAACAGATCAATGAGATTTTAGAATCAATGCTTCGGTTTAAATAAGTTCACTGCGCTTCTTCTAGATTATATTTCACCAAAAACATTAACAAATCCTAGAGCATTCAAAGTTTCTTTATTACCGAATTCTAAATCATACAAGTCACACACTCATTGATGATTGTTTATTAAAAGCCTAATAGATAAGTTTGTTACTTTAATTTATTCTATTACATTTCGGCTGAAGCATACTACCGATAATGTAATTCTGTGTAGCTAATCACACAATTATATTTAAATCTTAAAATCTAAACTATGAAAAGGACATATCTAATTTCAATAACAACCATACTCTTGTTAATATTTGTTGTTCCGGCACAAGCACAACGTGGTTTCATAAAAGGAAAAATAAAGAGCAAGATAAGGAAGGACATGCGGGAGAAACATGCAGAGCCTCAAAGAGAAAAAGGCAAGGAAGCCTTAGAGGATATAACCTATGAGAATGACACCCGTTACCCTGTTCCTGAAAATCCTGTACAAGCAACAATTGGTATTGAAATGAAAAGCTTTAAAAAAAATGGAAAGCTGAAAGAAACCACACACACCAAATTGCTTTTTGGACAAACTGGTGAATGTATAGTTATAAACGAAGGCAGTAAAGATGAAAGTCGGATGCTTTTTGACTATAAAGGTGCCGCCACTTATATGGTAAACGTAGAAGAGAAAACTGCCATGAAGATGCCCATAATAAACTTCCAAAAAATGGCGGAAAAAATGGCAGAAGGCATGGGTGGCGAGATCGATGAAGATTCAGGCACATGGCAACGAACCAATGAACAACAAACTATCAACGGTTTCAACTGCCGAAAATACATCTACACAAACTCTAAGGAGAAAACCAAGATTGACGCATGGGTTACAGAAGACATTAGTATAGACCTTAGTGGAAACCACCTTTTTGGAGGACAGATTAAGGACTTTTCTAAAAACTACACTCCAGACTCAAATCGAAAATTAGACGAGAACCTACCTAGAGGGTTAATGGTTCGAAGTGTTTTTTATGAAAAAAATAGAGACAAACCGAGTTCGCAAATGGACCTTACAACTTTTGAAAAATCATCAGATCCAAAGTATTTTGACTTAAGCGACTATGAAGTGAGCGATATTTTAGGAAAGCTGTAAACCTGCTTCACAGCCAAGTGAATATTCTTATTTAAGCTAAAAACCTCTGTATTCCTTTAGATTATTTAACCCATAATCTACTAAGTGATTCAGAGGTTTTTTTGATATGACATTATTTTGAGAATGAAAACTATATATCTCATCAAAGAAAGACTTAGAAGTTCTTTTCTACCTCTTCAGTCTTTTTCCGAAATAGATTTCATACATTTTACTTAAAAGCAAACTGCTATTTTCTGCAGAATTCTCAACAATACCTACTAAATACTAATTGGGGGTTGCCCTATCACATGAGCATCTATAATATTGCAATAATTTAATCTCAAAACTTTAAAGCTGCATATTTCATCAAAATCTTAAGTTTTAAATATGTATTGCTCAATAAAAAAATTATGGAAATGAAAAACATTCAAATCAAACTCAAGCCCTTATTATTCTTATTTGTGTTAGGAATTGCTTTTAGCAGTTGTAGCACAAGTGATGATTCAGAAACAGACCCAGATACACCTGCAGAGGTGTTTATAATCGATTATAATATTGACAGCGACACTGTTTTAACAAACCACTTGCCTGGTGTTGATTATGAAATTTGTGGTAGTATCGATATAAAGGCAAATTTAATAATAGAACCAGGTGTAGAGATAGTTATGTGTGCAGGTTCAAGAATCACAATTGAAAGAGACGGCTCGCTTAATGCAGTAGGTTCTAATGCTTCACCAATTATATTTAGAGGAAAAACAGCTTCTCCAGGGTTTTGGCAAGTTTTACATTTTAACTCCAACAACCCTAGCAATGAATTAAATCATGTGGTTATTGCAGATGGTGGAGGAGCAAATTCTTTTGAAAATGCTACTATTTGGGTAAATGACAACAATGCTGGACAACTAACTTTAAAAAACTCTACTATTTCAAATAGTAAAGGTATTGGACTACTTGTTGAAGGTATTGCTTCCATTCCAAATTTCAGTAACAATACATTTAGCAACAACGGTGATTCTCCTGTTAGCATTGCTATGTCGAATATTGGCGCACTAGATGTCGCCTCCAACTATGCCGATGGAAACACTAAAAACCAAGTATACGTTAAGAACGCAACAGTTAACCAACCTCAAATGGTGAAAAATATAAATGTTCCATATTTAATTAAAGGATCTTCAGATATCAAGAGTGATTTGAAATTAGAACCTGGAGTGCGTTTTTTAATGTCTTCTGGCGCAGTGATTGACGTTAACAACTCGGGATCTATGAACGCACTAGGAACTAGCAATAAGCCTATCACAATTAAAGGTGAGGTTGATGCCGTAGGATATTGGGCACATATTCATTTTAACTCAAACAACCCATTGAATAAATTTACGCATGTAAACATTAAAAATGGGGGATCAAGAAGCTCTTATAAATATTCAAGTATTTGGGTGAATGACAATAATAATGGGTCTTTCAACATGACAGACTGTACCATTGCCGATAGTTATGGTTGGGGAGTATATGTGGAAAATGGAGCCACGATGATTCCTTCAACAAAAAGCGAAGTAGAAAGCGTAAATACTTTCATTAATAATGGAAGTGGAACAAATGCAGATTGTAC
>DATGMT010000118.1:0-10649 GCA_035307265.1 Aequorivita sp. | reverse complement strand
CCAGAGATAGCTAGAGGTTTGGGAAAAACTATCAGGCAAGTTAAAGATGCTACCAACGATATTAAATCGGAAATCACTAAAAGCGCCGAGAAAGAAGGTATCGATATTGATATCACTAAAGATGTTCGAAAGGAAATCGATAAGGTGAAAGAGGAAGTTGATGAAATTACAGGCCCTATAAAGCGAAAGTTCTAAATGTTTGAAACCATAAAGGAGTGGGATCGAGAATTTTTCGTATTCCTCAACGGACTTGGCGTTGAAAGGCTTGATGGCTTTTGGGTTTTTGTTACCCGGACACCTAATTGGATTCCTTTATTTATCTTCTTTGGAGCTCTTATTTTTTACTACTATCGAGGTAAAAAAGCTAGCGCGATTCTTTTCTTTTTGATACTTACTGTAGGGTTTACATTGCTTATAACTAGTGTTGTTAAAGAATATGTTGCCAGGCTAAGACCAAGTGACGTTGAGGCTTGGGGTGATTTGATACGAGTACTGCAGCAACCTTCCAATTATAGTTTCTTTTCAGGACATGCTTCCTCTAGTTTTGCTATTACCACTTTTGTAGTGTTATCATTGCGGAATTATACAAAATGGATTTACATTAGTTATTTATGGCCTCTACTGTTTGTATTGAGTCGAATTTTTGTTGGCGTCCATTATCCAAGCGATATCATTGTTGGGGCAATGGTGGGGACTTTTATAGCTGTTATCGGGCATAAGGTTTGTCAAAGCCTCTTAAATAAGCATCGATTATTCCAGAACCCGTGAGATACTTAATCCATCTCTGATTGGAAGTAAAATGGTTTCTAATTTAGGGTGCTCATTTAACAGCTTGTTGTAATGCAATAAAGCTTCAGTATCTATATCGTCTTTCTTTTGTTCTTCAACTACTTTTCCACTCCAAAGCACATTGTCACTAAGAATTACTGAACCTTTTGTGAGCTTTGGTAGTATAATTTCGAGATACTTGGGATAATTGCTTTTATCGGCATCTATAAAAACAAGATCAAATGTCTTGTCGAGCTTCGGAATAATATTTATTGCATTTCCTAAGTGCTGGATAATTTGCTCGCCATATTGAGAAGCGTCGAAGTATTTTCGTTGAAAATCGAATAATTCTTCATTTATATCAATAGTGTGAAGTTCGCCTTCTTTATGCATGCCTTCAGCAAGACAAAGTGCTGAGTATCCTGTGTAGGTTCCAATTTCTAAAATATTTTTTGGTTGAATTAATTTAGAAATCATACTTAAAACCCTCCCTTGAAAGTGTCCGCTCAACATTCTTGGGGCTATCATTTTCTGCCAAGTCTCTCTATTTAATTTCTGAAGTAGTTCTGGTTCAGTTTGAGAATGATTTTCAACGTATTCGTTTATTTTTTCTGATAAAATATCCATGTATCGATTTTATTCTCCTGTAATTCTTTTAACTAATTTCTTTTTAGTATCATCATCATCTCCGCATAGCCATTGAATAACGTTATCTTCCCACATAGCATCTGCTTGCGCCTGGGTTATAATATTCTGTTCTAGAGCAAGGTCTAGAATTTTTCCAGGGTAGGAGGATTGAGGCACGCTTTCCATTTCTCCAAGAGGGTATGGATCATCAAGTCCTACCAAAACTTGTTTTGCGCCTTGATTTCTAACTACTAATTCTAATGAGCCTGTGTCATGTACTAAGCTGTCGAAGAATATGTTTTTGTGGCCAACCGATTTACGAGGGTGTGTTTTTCCTTCAAATAGATCGGGACGTCCATCAAACCCTTGAATACGTCTACCTAAGTTTATTTGGGCTAACTGTCCGCCATGGGCAAAGCAAGTCCGCATATTCTTGAATTTATCTGCATATCCGTTTAGCGTTAAAAAGTGATACGCATCGGCACATTGGGCCAACATCCATATTAAGTGAAATCGCCAAGCAGTATTTTCAAGTTTTATGAATTTCTCACCGTCGTAAGGATGGATTTCAACCGCCAAATTATATTTGGAAGCTAGTTCAAAAATAGGTTCATTTTCTTCGTCAAATATACATCGCCATGTCCCGATAGTGTCCATGTAATGTGTAGGTAAACATAGTAATTGGAGTCCGAGTTCTTCGACGCATCTTTCTATTTCCCATAAAGCACTTGTAACAAATCCTGGGTGTACTACAAAACCACATGTAAATTTAGACGGGTTTTCATGTTGAACATTAGCATTAAAATCGTTTTGAAATCTTAGTGCTTTTTTCATTTCCTCTACACGAAGACCGTTTCCATAGAGCTGAGAGAGATTTAAAACTACGGCATGGTCTATATTAAAACGATCCATCCATTCAAGTTTTTCATTTAGAAAGAAACTTGAATCGGTTACTGGTCGGCTCCAATCTTTTTGAAGCATAAATTTACGCTCTTTGTCCACCCAAAATATTTCTTTATCTCGCATGAATTGAGGAATCTGCTCAGGGTAAGGAAGTAGGTGGGAGTGGCCATTAATTCGCAGTTTTCGTTTCATTGATAGGATTGTTAAAAGTTATAGACTGTTTTTTATAAAAGAGAATTAATCTCTTTGGCTAATAGGATTTTGTTCTACCTCCATCAACAGGAAGGTTAACTCCATTTATATAGCTTGCTGATTCACTTGCCAAAAAAGCAACTGCATGTGCAACTTCTCCAGGTTGTGCAAAGCGTCTTGCAGGAACAGAACTTCTCATTTGTTCACTAGCCTCTTTTTCTGTTTTATTTAAGCGTTTAGCTGTGTTTTCTATAACATCTTTTAAGCGGTCGGTTGCTGTAAATCCAGGCAGAACATTATTTACTGTAATGCCAAATTGTCCAAGCTCGTTAGCTAAAGTTTTACTCCAGCTTGCAACAGCACCACGTATTGTATTACTTACGCCTAAGTTGTCGATAGGTTGTTTTACTGAAGTGGAAATAATATTTATAATCCGTCCGTAATCTGCTTTTTTCATTCCAGGTACAACCGCCTGAACCAAAATTTGGTTGCAAATTAAATGCATAGAAAAAGCTTTTTCAAAATCTTCGGTTTTTGCCGAAATTATAGGGCCTCCTTTCGGGCCGCCCGTATTGTTTATTAAAATGTGAAATACTCTATCCGAAGTAGCTTTATTGACTTTTTCCTCTACAGTTTTTGGATCGTTAAAATCGGCAACAAAATAATTGTGCTTTTGTCCTTTATCGTGTGGAAGTTCTATGAGTGTTTCTTTTAATTTAGATTCATTTCTAGCGACTAATGTTATAGTGGCTCCTAATTTTGCTAATACCATAGCCGTTGCTTTCCCTATACCTGCCGTACTACCACATACAAGCGCATTTTTATTTGTTAAGTCTAAGTTCATATTAAAAAATCAAGTTATTTTTTTTCATTCCAATTTAAAGGATCTATTATAAATTACATCTAAACTGAAAGGCATACAAAGTAATGAAATTTTTGACGAAGGACAAGGTAGATGCTGTTCTATATTGGTGTTATCATTATGTTATGAATGCTTGAAATTTAAGGATGAGTATGGAAAACCTCCAACTTATTCCGATATTTGTATACGTTCTGAAGGAGTATTAGGGAATAGAGAAGTTTAAAATAGGTGCTTGACAATTCAAAGATTTTAAACACAAATTCTCTCTCTATTGTTAATGTGACCTATTTCGCATTCAATAATTTAATAACTTTGAAAGAGTCAAATTTTAAATAATACTATTATTTCAGTTCTAATTCATAAATCCCCAAAATAACAATGAAAACATTATACCTGGTTAGACATGCAAAATCTTCTTGGAAGCATGATGTAGATGATCACGAGCGACCGTTAAAAAAACGAGGCCAAAAGGATGGAGTCTTAGTAGCTGAAAAAGTGAAAAATGAAGTGAATCCTCCTCAGAAAATTATAAGCAGTGACGCTACAAGAGCATTATCAACAGCACATTTCTTTAAAGACGCTTTTGATATTTCAGAAGAAAACTTCGAGTTTAACCATGATCTTTATGATTTCCGAGGACAAAACCTGATGCGGTTTATTGTAGAATTAGACAACGATTTAGATAGGGTTATGGTTGTAGGCCACAACCATGCATTAACTTCAATTGTAAATATGATAGGAGATAAATACATTGAAAATGTTCCTACATGTGGATTTGTTATGATAGAATTTGATGATGACAAATGGAGTGATATTACAACTGGTAGAACAGTAAAAACCGTGTTTCCAAGAGATTTAAAGCCATGATGGATAATTCAACTTCATCTCCTTCTACAGTTCGCAATAAATATATTAATAGAGAGCTGAGTTGGTTACAATTTAATGCAAGAGTACTTCAAGAAGCAGAGGATAAAAAAATTCCTTTGCTTGAGCGACTTCGTTTTTTAGGGATTTTTTCTAATAATCTTGATGAGTTTTTTATGGTGCGATATGCAACTATTAAGCGAATTCAAGAAGCAGGGAAAACAGGACGTAGCTTTTTAGGAGGGATTTCAGCAAAAGATTTACTCGAACAAATTACGAGTACCGTTATAGGTCAACAGTCTTATAGCTTAAAAATTCTAAGTGAGATACAGAGTGAACTTCGAAAGGAAAACATTTTTATAATTGATGAAACCGAAGTTACCCGAAAACAAAGCGATTTTATTTCCAATTACTTTGCACGATATGTAAGTCCTGCAATGATGACGATAATGATTGGAGAGTTAGATGAGTTCCCGCAACTACGTGATAGCGGCGCTTATCTAGCAGTTAAAATGACGATGGAAAACGAAGATGATACCTTCGAGACAAAACATACGTATGCGCTTATAGAAATTCCAAGAACCATAGATAGATTTGTTGTTCTCCCGCCTGATGGTGAAAAGCAGTATGTCATTATTCTAGACGACTTAATTCGGTATTGTTTAGACAGTATTTTCAGCATTTTTAGATATAAGAGTATTTCTGCACACATGATCAAGATTACGCGAGATGCAGAATTGGATATTGATAGTGACTTGAGTCGTAGTTTTATCGAGAAGATATCTAAAAGTGTAAAAAAACGTAGTACAGGAGATCCAGTAAGATTTGTTTACGATAAAAATATTGATATCGAGACATTACAGTTTCTATTAAAGAAAATGGAAATTGATAAAACCGATAGTATTATTCCTGGAGGTCGTTATCATAACCGCCGAGACTACATGAACTTTCCTCGACTAGGTAGAGCAGACCTTCAATTTGAACCCGCAGAGCCTCTTCCAGTACCAGGATTAGGTTTACAAGGAAGTTTGTTCGAGGATATTAAAAAGAAGGATTATTTAGTCCACACTCCCTACCAAACTTTCATGTATGTAATAAAGTTTTTAAGGGAAGCAGCTTTAGATCCAAAAGTGAAATCTATAAAGATCACTATTTACCGTTTAGCTGAAGTTTCACATATTGCTAGCTCTCTTATAAATGCGAAAAAAAACGGTAAGGATGTAACGGTTCAAATAGAACTTCAAGCTAGGTTTGATGAAGAAGCAAATATCAAATATGCTGAGTTATTACAAAGTGAAAATATCCGTTTGATCTTTGGAGTAAAAGGATTGAAGGTACACTGTAAAGTTTGTTTAGTTGAAAAACTTGAAAACAAGAAAATTGTTCGTTATGGCATTATTAGCACGGGTAACTTTAACGAAAATACTGCTCGCATTTATACGGATTACACACTCTTTACTTCCGATCAGAGAATTTGTAAGGAAATAGGCAAAGTGTTTGAATTCTTTGAAGTAAACTATCAAATAAAAAAATATCGCCACTTAATAGTTTCGCCTCACTATACTCGTAATGCTATTTACAATTTAATCGATACTGAAATTAAGAATAAACGAGCTGGATTACCTAGTGGCATAAAGCTTAAAATGAATAGCTTGACAGATTTTAAAATCATTGATAAGCTATATGAAGCGAGTCGTGCAGGCGTGAAAATAAAAATGATTGTTCGTGGAGTTTGTTGCTTAATTCCAGGTGTAAAAGGAATGAGTGAAAATATAGAAGCAATCAGTATTGTAGGTAAATTTTTAGAGCATCCAAGACTATTTATATTTGAAAATGGAGGAAAGCCAAAAGTTTATATTTCTTCGGCAGATTTTATGGGGAGAAATCTAGATAACCGAGTTGAAATTAGTTGTCCGATATACGACCCAGACATCAAAAATCAACTTCTTGAAAACTTTGAAATTGGATGGAGCGATAATGTCAAGGCGCGTGTTTTCAGTATTCAAAATGACAATACTTATAGAAAGAACGAGAATCCACCGGTTAGATCACAATTTAAAATGTATAATTATTATTTAAATAAACTAGAAGTAAACTGATTTGTTAAATATTGAAAAATACGGCGCCGTAGATATTGGCAGTAATGCTATTCGTCTTTTAGTAGTAACGGTAATAGAGCAAATAGGCAGAGAAACAATTTTCAAAAAAACCTCCTTAGTTCGTGTGCCAATTCGCTTAGGAGCCGATGTGTTTCTTAGAGGGGAAATATCTGAAGATAATGCAATTCGTATTGTTGAAGCTATGAAGGCTTTCCAACTATTAATGAAAGTCCACAATATAAAACGATTCCGTGCTTGTGCTACTTCGGCCATGCGAGAAGCTTCAAATGGAAATGAAATTGCCACGCGCATAAAAAAAGAAAGTGGTTTAGAAATAAATATAATAGACGGAAATGACGAGGCTGCAATCATTGCTTCTACAGATTTGAAAAACTTAATTCAGGATGATAAAATATTCTTGTATGTAGATGTAGGAGGCGGAAGCACAGAGTTGACCATTTTTGCTAATGGACATACAGTTACTTCTAAAAGTTTAAAACTCGGAACAGTTCGCCTTCTAAATGAACGTGTAGACGAAGGAAAGTGGAAGGAAATGGAGGAGTGGATTAAAGAAGAAACTCGAGGATTTGACACTATATCCATGATTGGTAGTGGAGGAAATATCAATACTATATATAAAAAAAGTGGTAAGAAAATTGGGAAACCATTAACCTACTCCTATTTGTCTTCTTATTATAAAAAATTAAAGTCTCTTACATTCGAAGAGCGAATTACAGAACTTGATATGAATCCCGATCGAGCAGATGTTGTAATTCCAGCAACTCGAATTTATCTATCAGCCATGAAGTGGAGTAAAGCAAAGAAAATATTTGTGCCTAAAATTGGGCTAAGTGATGGAATTGTTCGTAGTCTTTATAAAGAAAAACTGGCCGAAGGAATTTAAACTTTATGCTTATTTCATCCGGCCAAGTATAAAAGTATTTTGATTTTAGCCTTAGCCGTGTATGGATTGATGTTTCCCTAAATCTTTCATTACTTCAGCTTCAAATGAAAGGAGGTCATTCCATTTTTGGTCAACTTCTTCACGGTTGCCATATTTACGTGCAAAGCCTAAAAACATGGTATAATGATTAGCTTCACTTATCATTAATTTACGATAAAACTCTGCTAGCTCTTTGTCTTCGAGCTGCTCACTTAAAAGTCTAAAACGTTCACAACTCCTGGCTTCAATCAATGCTGCATATAATAGCCTGTGTACAAGCTGCGTAGTTCTGCTTCCTCCTTTGGGGAAAAACTTAAGAATTTGAAGAACATATTCATCCTTTCTGTCACGACCCAAAATCCATCCGCGTTCTAATATTTTGTCGTGAACTAATTTAAAATGACTTGTTTCCTCCTTTATTAAAGAAATCATTTCTTGCACAAGCTCGGTGTATTCAGGAAAACTAACAATTAGCGAAACAGCAGTTGAAGCAGCTTTTTGTTCGCACCAAGCATGATCAATAAGTATGTCTTCTATGTTTTTTTCAACAATATTTACCCAGCGTGGGTCGGTGGGCAACTTTAAACCAAGCATAATTTATTTTTTAAGTGAATAATTATTAATAAGCTCTTCTTGAGCTGATTACGAGTTTGTTTATAAATATTAAGAAATTAAATATCCAATCCAAATTCGATTTTGAATTTTTCTATTAATGGATTTTTCTCTTTTAATTTCTCAAATTTTTCTCTAGGAGAATAAGCATATTTTTTTTCAGCAGTTTCATTTACTGTAATTTCTAAATCGATGTCAAAATTTTGAAGCTTTTCACGTAAAAATCCAAGCAATTCATATTTGGCTTGTTCAACTTCTACTTTTATAGTGTGGTTTGGATATTCAAGATGAATGGTGTGATTTTTAAGCTCGGGTTCACCCATAGTGAGATGCGAAAGTAAATTGAACTTACCTTCCTTTTCAACTATAGAGGAATATTCGTTCCAAGCCTCTAACATAGCTTTTTTAGTAAAATCTTCTTTAGGTAGTTTAGGTCCCTCTACTTTATTAGCTAAAATCTCTTGTTTAATTTCCTGCTTCTTTTGAATGCTTTTTAAAGAAAGAGCAGAAACTCTATTGGTGTTTCGACCTAGTCCAACTTGAGGACGTTTAATAGCTTTTTGGGGCGTACTTTGTTGTTGTGATGACGTAGTGTCAACTTCATCTTTAGTAGGCTTAGAAGGGATGTCACCGCTAGTTTCTGGTTGTGTGGGTGTGGGAGATTCTTCTATAGGTTTTTTTACTACATTAGATTTAGGCTCAGCAGATTGTGCTGTTTTAATTTCTTCGACCTCATAATCGATTTTTTCGATTTTAGGAGGCATACTTCCTGCAGAGGTCACCTTTTTTTCAGATGGCTTAAGAGCATCTTGTTTAAAGTGAGACGGCGGAATGATATATGGTTCTGAAGAACTGTTTAGGAAGGAATCAGGATTTTTTTTTTCGCCCTGAAAGTTCAAGGATGCCAATTGCATCAAACAGAGCTCAACCAAGAGCCTCTGATTCTGACTGCTTTTATACTTCAGGTCACATGTGTTGGCTATCTCTATTCCTTTTATAAGAAACTCCTGACTCGTTTTTTGAGTTTGTTCAAAATACATAGCCTTTACCTGTTCTCCAACCTCGAGCAATTCAATTGTTTCTTGGTTTTTGCAAACTAATAAGTCTCTAAAATGCGAAGCCAATCCCATCACGAAATGGTGGCCATCAAATCCTTTAGAAAGAATATCGTTATAAGTGACGAGCACTTGAGGAATGTTGTTGGTTAGCAACAAATCAGTAATTTGAAAATACCAAGTGTAGTCTAATACATTCAGGTTCTCGGTTACAGCTTCACGTGTAAGTTTTTTACCAGCAAAGCTAACTACACGGTCAAATATAGAAAGAGCATCGCGCAATGCTCCATCTGCCTTTTCGGCTATAATGTGTAAAGCATCATCGTCGGCATCTATACCTTCAGATTTAGCTACTTCTGCTAAATGTTCTTTAATATCACGTACTCCAATTCTTCTAAAGTCAAAAATTTGACATCGTGAAAGTATGGTTGGAATAATCTTGTGCTTCTCGGTGGTTGCTAAAATGAATATAGCATGTTTTGGAGGTTCTTCGAGCGTTTTTAAAAAGGCGTTGAAGGCTGCCGCAGAAAGCATGTGCACCTCATCGATAATATAAACCTTATAATTTCCAATCTGAGGCGGTATGCGAACTTGGTCAATCAGGCTTCGTATATCGTCTACCGAGTTGTTAGACGCAGCATCCAGTTCAAAGATGTTGAAAGCAAAATCTTCATCTTCTTTCTGGGTTCCGTCTTGGTTTATTCTTTTAGCTAAAATTCTTGCACAAGTTGTTTTACCAACACCTCGAGGTCCTGTAAAAAGTAATGCTTGTGCAAGATGGTTGTTTTCTATTGCATTTTCAAGAGTATTCGTAATAGCTTGTTGCCCCACAACATCCTTAAAAGTGGTAGGTCTATATTTTCTAGCAGATACGATAAAGTGTTCCATAAAACAATAAAAAAACTAAGTCAGATATTTAAAGATTTACTTCTGTTAAATTCACCTAGAGTTTAAGGTTAGATTCTGATTTGTACAAATATAAAGACGAAGTGTGTCTAAATAAAAATTAGGCCCATATCTTTTACTTAATTTATCAACATTTAGAGTATTTTTGCGCTGCAAGCCGCCTTATCGCTCTATGCTCAGCTTGACTGGGTATCTCTTATATTGAGTTTCGTACTCGAATAAAGAGATCCTCGCCTTTGCGAGGATGGGGAGGAAAGTCCGGGCACCACAGGGAAGCATAGCGGCTAACGGCCGTCGGTTCTGGTTTTTGCCAGAATCAGGACAAGTGCAACAGAAAGAATGTACAGGTAATGCTGTAGTGAAATCAGGTAAACTCTATGCGGTGAAATGTTACGTAAACCTGCGTTTGAGGGTTCCCGCCCAATGCAGGAGGGTAAACAGATTGAGCGCTTCGGTAACGATTCGCCTAGATAAATGATAAGGTGTGGATTGAATTTGCCCACAAGCAACTTCAACTCTGCAACAGAACCCGGCTTATAGGCTTGCTTTTTTATTTTCTGAATAAACGGTTTGGCTATGTTTAGTTATCTTCTTCCGGTGTTCCGAAAAAACTAAAAACGCTTCCGCCATATCTTCTAGTTTCGAAGAATTTTTGTAGCGTAGATAAATCCAACATCTTAGAATGCTCAATTACTATAAAGCCTTCTTTGTTCAGCAAGTCTTTTTCAAATACCATATTGATTAAATTTTCAAATTGAGAAATTTCAAAATCGTATGGTGGATCTGCAAAAATGATATCAAATTTAGCTGAAGTACTT
>DATGMT010000117.1:0-21641 GCA_035307265.1 Aequorivita sp. | reverse complement strand
AGAAATATGGGAAATGATTCAGAAGTATTTTGACGAAGTAGATGCCAATGGATATTTTCAAACGAAAAGAAAAAATCAAAACAAATTTTGGTTAATGCAAACCATAGAGAATAACCTTAAACAAGAGTTTTTCACCAACCCATCTGTTAAAGCCGAATTAGAACTTCAATTAAATGCTTTAGACAACAACAGAACAACTCCTTTTGAAGCTGCTCGAAAAATCTTATCGGTTAAAACTTGATCATTCATGCCCTCTTCAAACTAAAGATCCAAGAGCCTATTCATCTTTCTGAAGAAGACGATCTTTTCTTGTTGAGTAACTCTTTACATATTCACCTTTTGCAGTTCCGTGATCAAAATTACCCCACTTTACAATAACACGACTGTTTTTACGAGCTTCTTCATTCGGCATATCTTCATATTCCATTCTGTAGATAGACGAAAATAAAACAGCTCGTCCTTCACCGTGATGACAATGAATCAAAACTGGGTAGTTCACTTCCTCATCCATTACTTCTAAAAACTTATCTACCGTTTCTTGTTCTGGAATTTGATCAGATCCTATATTGAAATACTTAACACCATCAAGACCATCAACAACCCTCTTCTCAGCCAACAACTCTTCTGGAACTTCTGGATTATCAATTAAATTATCAGTGCCTGGAAATCGTAAATCTATAACACTTTTTATGTTGTATTTTTCAATGTATTCTGGTAATTCATCTGGCGGAATAACACCAGATTTATATACTTTGCCTTCGGTTACAGCCTTGAAATTATGATTGATATTTGTGTCATACACATATTTTCCAACTGCAATTAAGACAAGAGCCAAAAAGAGCAATCCAATTTTCTTTAACATAGTAGGTTGATTTAAGTTAGTTTATAGTTTTTTATCTATGATTCTTTCAAAATAGTCTTGTAGAAAAGCTTTACAAACCAACTCTATTTCGTCTATTTCTTTATTTCTCGAGTTAATGAGATTGTTATTTAACCCTTTGTCTTCAATATCATAAAATCCGATGGCTTCAACTCCATCAAATATACAAATATAATTTCCTCGTTGAATTTGATAGTATCCTGTTCCATTAATTACAAATGGCTCTATCTCTTCTTCACTTAGCAAGCTTCTACCCCAACTTCTAAAAGGTTGTTCATAACCCACTATATCTAAAACTGTTGGATAAATATCTATTTGTTGTGCCAAGGTTTTACTATCGCCACTAAAAGATCCATCTGCCTTGTAAAAGAGAATAGGAACAGCATACCTATTCATGGTTTTTGTATAATAGTCTTTAAAATGTGTTTGGTTTCCATGGTCTGCTGTAATAATGAAAATAGTGTCCTCAAACCAAGGCTCATTTTTAGCTGCTTCAAAAAACTTCTTAAATGCATAATCTGTATAGCCCACTGTTTGATGCATAGGCACATACCCTTTCGGAAACTTCCCTTCATATTCCTCAGGAATTTTATAAGGCTCATGAGATGAAACTGTAAATATAGTGCTGAAAAAAGGCTCAGGCTTTTCATCTAAAGTCGATTTCATATATTGGAAAAATGGCTCGTCCCAAATTCCCCAAGAACCATCAAAATCTTCATCGTTATTATATTCTGTCATGCCATAATAATGGTCAAATCCAAGAATATTACTAAATCCTAAAAAGCCCATTGATCCATTTGGCGCTCCATGAAAAAACGAAGTATCGTAATTCATTTCCTTCAATGACGAAACTAATGATTGCATATCTTGTTTTGAATATGCCGATGACGTAAATGCATCTTTAAATGAAGGAATACCCGCTAACACCGAAGACATACCGTGTATAGATTTGCTCCCATTTGCATAGGCATTTGAGAAAATCAAACTATGCTGTGCCAACGAGTCTAAAAAAGGTGTAAACCCTTCGTAATCTGGTATATTAGCATCTTTATTGAAAGCACCCCAATACTCTCTCCCATAACTTTCAGTTATAAACAAAACTATGCTTGGAGTTGTTTTAGGATTGTTCTTATAATGTTTGATAGGTTTAATATACTTCTCAATGTCTGAATCAGAAATTCCGTAGTTCAACTTCTTAAAACTGTTTGAAGAAAACGTTCGTATAAAAGCAAAAGGAGTATTCAAAACAATATCAGAATGCTCTATTCGGTTCACATGCCGACTTGCATCAAGCATATTGATTGGTCTTGTACTTTTTTTGAAGTCGCCTCCTCTAATTCCACCAATCATCAGTGTTCCTATAACAACAATCCCTATTAGAGAAGAAACTACATACCATAACTTATTACTAGGAATTCCCTTTGGCGTAACTTTTACCTTTTTATATAGGTACACCCATAATGCAGAGAAAATGAAAAACAAAAGGTATACATGCCAGTAACTAAACAAGAATCTAAAGAACATATTAAATCCATTAGATTCATTTTTAAGTAAATCCCAAACTACAACAGTTGTTCTTGCAAACGTGTATTTGTAATAGATGAAATCAACGTAGTTTAGAGCATAACCTATTAGGTTGAAGAAAAAGTATATATAAAATAGGACTTTTTGGTATCCCCTACTTGTATTGACAAATAATGGTAGTATTGAAAATAATAAGAAAACTGCATTCAAATAGAAAATAGCAGCCGTATCAAAAATTAATCCGTGATACGCCAATTTAAAGAACTCACCAACGCTATCAATGTTGAGCAAGCTTTTATTATATAAAGTAAAAAGAACTCGTGCTATGAAATAAAACACATAGGCTAACAGAACCCGGTATAATAGGACTGCGTATTCTTGGTTTCTAAAAAAATTTCTTACTTTCATATTTGTCGCCAAAAGTATAAAAAAATCTTCATCAGATGCCTTTTAAAGTAGATTTTCAAATAAATTAAAATAGACTTTCATGTTTATTTTAAATCGGTCAATTATTCTTTGACACAAAAGACTGCTAACTGTAACTTTCTTGTAATAAGGCAAATACCAAAACAAGACTTTAAAGCGTCTAATAATCAAAATAGCATCTACACCATAACACCACAAACAAAAACACTACTTTTGTAGATCGTCTATCTATCATACAAAATGACTGAATTTACAATTATAATTCCTGTCTACAACGAAAGTGAAAACCTGCTTCGCGTGGAAAAAGAGCTTAGTTTATATCTAGAAATAGCTATACTAAAAACTTCTGTGCTTTTTGTAAACGATGGCTCTACAGACGAAAGCGAAACATTAATTAGAAGTATTTGCGAAAGAAATCCTGAATTCCATTATATATCCTTCAATAAAAACTACGGGCTGAGCGCGGCTCTAAAAGCAGGTTTTGACTATATTGAAACTCCTTTAATTGGCTATATAGACAGCGACCTGCAAACGCATCCAAATGATTTTAATACTTTATTAAAACATATAGATAAATACGACTTAGTTACTGGCATTCGGAGCTATCGAAAAGATAACTTCGGAAAATATATCTCATCCAAAATAGCTAATGGAGTAAGACGACTTTTCACTCAAGACGGAATTACAGATACAGGCTGCCCACTAAAAGTTATAAAAACAGATATAGCCAAGAAAATTCCAATGTTTAAAGGGCTTCACCGCTTTCTACCTGCAATGGTATTATTACAAAAAGGAAAAGTACACCAAGTTGAAGTCCAACATTTCCCTCGAAAAAAAGGCGTCAGTAAGTTTGGGTTTTGGAACCGCTCTTTTGGTCCTTTTATAGACTGTTTTATCTACCTATGGATGAAAAGACGATATATCAATTATCAAATCAAAACCAAAGATTGAAGGATTTCAAGTAATTTACTTACTGCTATTTAGCAAATTTTGTCTGGCCCCATTTCTGTAGCAGATAAAACAGCCACCCTGTTAATCCCCCAAATGCCATTCCTGATATCACATCTAAAGGATAATGAACTCCCAAGTAAATTCTGCTATACCCCGTGAGTATAGCCCAGATTAGAAGAATAAATGGTAAGTATCGATACCATTTTTGAAGACTTAACCCTAAAAACACCGCTGCCGCCATTGAACTTGCTGCGTGTGCTGAAAAATATCCAAACCTACCACATCCATCAGCTACAAAACGCATGGTTTCTTTAAGCTCACCAACTTGACAAGGTCGTGGCCTTTTAATTCCATACTTAAATAAACTTGAAATCTGATCGGTAGCTGTAATCATTAAAGCAACACAAACAACAATCACCAATGTTCCCTTAAGTCCGTAATTTCTGTAAACAAGATACAGCAAGAAAACGTACAATGGAATTGAAGAGAACTTATGGGTTATAAACCTCCACAGCCCATCCCATGGTTCACTCCCCAAAGTGTTGAGAAATAAAAACAGCTCCGTGTCATAGTTCAATAGTTGATCTAACATGTCAATCAGGTTTATATTAATAAGCCGAGCTTCACAGCAAAGAGGAGTGTTTATTACTCCCTTCTTTTAGCAATCTTTATAAAAGATTACTCTTCACCATAGCGCTCTATCTCCCTATCATAAAAGTCGTTCGCTCCTTGAATTAAGTTTTCTGCTTCAACCTCAAGCTCCTTTTGATCCTCTTTATCAAAATCTTCCAACCATTCAACTTCATCGTTTTCAAGATTAATTATAAATCTTGGAAACTCAGTGTGAATTACAAAAATTGCTGTTGGATAATCACTATTGTCGCCTAATAAATATTTTGGGAAATCCATTTTCTAAGTTCAGGGTTTTAAATTGTAAATTTTCTCTATTTTGTTTTTCTAGTCACTAACCTCTACCAACGACCATGCACTCTACATTTTGTCGTCTCACCCTTCATTCAACCTTATTAATTTTTTCGAAAGATAATTAAATCTTATAAATAACATAATTCCACTTGCTGTTAATCCGGCCAAAAGACCTGTCCAAATTCCCATACTCCCCCAAGTAGTGTGCATACTTAGATAATATGAAATTGGGAATCCAATAACCCAGTAAGCAATTAAAGTTAGGTACATTGGAATTTTCACATCTTGCATTCCTCTTAATGCACCCAAAGCAACAACTTGCAAAGCATCTGTAAATTGGAATATAGCTGCTATTATCAGCAATTGTGCCGCCAACATTACTACCTCATGATTGTCTGCAAATAAAAGTGGATTGTCATAGTCTAAGAAAATCTTCGGAAGGTCTCCACTAAACACAATAAATCCTACTGCAAAAACAAGTGATAGGATTGAAGTTAGTAAGAAAATTGAGATAGCTACTCTTCTCAATTCTTTAAAGTTTTGCAATCCCTTTTGGTTCCCAACGCGAATCATAGCAGTTACACTAAACCCCATTGCCACCATAAAAGTCATTGAAGCAAGCCCTAAAGCAATCTGGTTGGCAGCCTGTGCGTTCTTTCCCAATATTCCTGAAAGCCACACAGCAGAAGTGAAAATTCCTACTTCAAAAAGCATCTGCATAGCCGATGGAGCCCCAAGGTTTATCAGCTTTTTCAGCATTTTTTTACTTAGGGAGAAAATCTTAATTCCCGTTACAAAAAACTGGGTCTTTTCTTTTTTACTTAATAAATACCATAGGTAAAGCACCATTACAACTCTTGAAGCGAGTGTTCCGATCGCTGCACCTACAATCCCTAATTCGGGCGCGCCAAACTTCCCGAAAATAAACATATAGTTAAGGACAATGTTTACAACGTTAGCAACAATAGTAGCATACATTGGAAACCTAGTCATAGACATTCCATCACTAAATTGCTTGAATGCTTGAAAAATAATCATGGGTATTAAAGAAGCTGCAACCAACGTAAGATATGGCATCGCTAAATCAACCACTTCAGGAGGCTGACTCATAACATACATAAATGGCTTTGAAAACATAACCAAAGCAAACAATGCTATCCCAAGCACCATACACAAAAACAAGCCATGCTTAAACGAAGACTTTCCTTTCTCTCGATCTCCTTCTCCATCTGCTTCGGCTACTAAAGGAGTAATGGCCGTAGAAAACCCAATCCCAACAGACATAGCCACAAACATAAAACTATTACCAAGCGAAACAGCGGCTAACTCAGCACTTCCAAGCTGACCAACCATCATATTATCAACCAACGCCACAACTTGATGTCCCAACATACCTAAGATAACAGGGGTAGCAAGTTTAGTGTTGTACTTAAATTCTAGTGTGTAATCTGAAAGCTTCAATTTTTAAAAAATTTTGCGCAAAGATAGGAGTTGCTGCCCTTAGAATAGCATCGTATCTGTATTATTCTAAAACGATCTACTGAGTTTGAATCAAAACAATCGCATTAGTATACTACTCTCTATTTCAAAAAAAATCAGACTGACTGCTATAAAATTTGATAAACTCAAATGAATTTTTCAAACTTCAAACAATTAGTCTGATATAATAGAGATTTCCAATAAGCATCAGAAATCTTAATTTAATAAATTTAGCTCTAAATTTATTATTTAAGAAAGCCGCCTAACAAATCTTTTGCCATTCCGCCTATTCCACCTTTGTCATCTCCGCCAAACATGTCTGTAAGCACAGATCCTGTATCTTTAGAACTTCCACTGCTTTTCTTTGAAATCATACTAATCAAAGCAGGTAAAGCAATTTCAGTTATAGTTTGTGATTGACTTTTAGATAGTCCTAATTTACTAACTAGGTCACTCACAATCCCTGAAAACATATTGGATTGAATTTGATTACCACTAGCACTATTAGGTTTATCAGAAAATAAATCCATTAAACCAGAAATATTACCACCAAGCATTTCTTTTGTAGCTTCTTTCTTTACAACATCACCAACAACAGAAAATATTCCGTCCATTTTGCTTGACGAAACATCTGTTTGACCACTAATCTGCCCTCCTACTTCCGATTTTAATTTTCCTAAAAATTCTTCTATCATGATTGATTTACTTTTTAATTAAATACAAATATTTGTCAAATATACAGATTATTAAAAGTAGCTAAATTGTAAGACTTTCTTAAAGTTTAATAAAGAACAATAATAATTTGACAGATAGATTGGCTTTAAGCAATATTTAAACCTACGTTCACCCGTGTATACTCCATAGATATCCCTACGATATCCCCACTGTACTTAATGAAGAACATATAAACTAATCCAACCAAGCTAGAAGTAGAATTTGTTATTGATGATTTTAAAAAGTATGTAATTTTATCAGGTTGTGGCTATTAAGCAGCAATGTATCAACAAAACTTTTATGCAAGATCTTGAATACATTTAAAGTGTATCCAACAAAAAAAGCTTCTCATTTCTGAGAAGCTTTGCTTTTTGGGTGGAAGACCGGTCTCGAACCGGCGACCTCTTGAACCACAATCAAGCGCTCTAACCAACTGAGCTACAACCACCATCTTTACTTAAAAAGAATTTGCTCTTTTTAAAAGAGCACTTCCATTTCTAGAAGCGAGTGCAAATATAATTCAATTATTGAGGATGCACAATAGGATTTTGATTTTTTAAATCAAATCGTACAAAGATTTTACAGCAACGTATCTTTCAACCGTAAATCCTTCGCCGTAATCCACTCCAATTAAACGTCCTAAATCTTTTGCTCGATAGGTTAAACTATCCATAAAATTTTGTGAAGTGATAGGAGTTGCAGGCTCTTTCGAGTTTGGATCATGAAACTGACTTTTGTATGCTTTTACAACTTCAAGCTTTTTATCCATAAATTCAGATACATCAACTACAAAGTCTGGCTCAATATTTTTCCACTGAATATAATGATAAACGTGTTTAGGACGCCACGCCGATTGATTTACTCCTTCATAATTAGTTTCAATTTTTCTTAAGCCACTTAAAAAACAAGCGTCGCTAGTTAGCTTACTAGCTTTCGCATGATCTGTATGTCGATCATCAATAGCATTACAAAGAACAATATCAGGTTGATATTTTCTAATAATCTCTATTATTTTAAGCTGATATTCGGCAGTGTTAAATATAAATCCGTCAGGGAGTTCTAGATTGTGCCTGAACTCTACTCCAAGTATTTCTGCAGCATTGGCAGCTTCTTTATCCCGTATTTCAGCAGTGCCACGAGTTCCAAGCTCACCTCGAGTTAAATCTAAAAGACCCACTTTTTTTCCTCGGCTTATTTCTTTTGCTAATGTAGCAGAGCAACTTAGTTCAACATCATCTGGATGAGCGCCTATGGCTAGTATATCTATTTTCATAAGTTTAATTTTTATCTAAAGGTCTAAGACTAGGTATCGACCTAAAACGCCTAGTTCACAAAAATAACTATAGTGATTCATTAAAAGAACTTTCCGTAATGTTTTTCATAACACTTCAGAAAAGTGAAAGAAGCACATTTTCTATACTTCTTAGTTAATTCTTCTGGTTTCACCTTGAGCGACCATGATTTTTATTGAGGTTGAGGATTGTTTCTTTATCTTTATAAAAAATTATTTTCATCAAAATTAATTCATGAAACTACTTCTCACCAATATTAAAGAACTACTACAAGTTCGCGAAGAATCACCAAAAAAACTAAGCGGAAGTGAAATGAAAACACTTCCAACAATTAAAAATGCTTGGATATTTTTAAACCAAGGCAAAATCGAAGACTTTGGTTCGATGGACAATTTACCTCAGTATAGCAATACAAAAACCATAGATTGTACAGGTAGAATTGTTCTCCCAACATGGTGTGACAGCCACACCCATCTAGTATATGCAGGCAATAGAGAACAAGAGTTTGTCGATAGAATTAACGGGTTAAGCTATCAAGAAATTGCTGAAAAAGGTGGGGGAATTGTAAATAGCGCTAAGAAACTTCAAGAAACTTCGGAAGAAGAACTGTTTAAACAAGCTGCCGTTAGACTAAAAGAAGTCATGAACTTAGGAACTGGAGCTCTTGAAATAAAAAGCGGCTATGGTCTAACCACCGATGCCGAAATGAAAATGTTACGCGTTGCTAAAAAACTTGCCGAAGAATATCCTGTTGAAATTAAAACAACTTTCTTAGGAGCACATGCCGTGCCACCAGAATACAAGAACAACAAAGACGGCTATATGGATCTACTTTGCAATGAAATGCTCCCAAAAGTAGCCGAAGAAAACTTGGCTGAGTACGTAGATATTTTTTGTGAAAAAGGTTATTTCTCAGTTGCCGATATGGATCGACTTCTCACTGAAGGAAAAAAATACAACCTGATTCCAAAAGTACACGTAAATCAGTTCAATAGCATAGGCGGAATTGCTTCTGCTGTAAAGCATAACTCTCTTAGTGTTGACCACCTTGAAGTTCTAACCGATGCCGATATAGAAGCCTTACAAGGAAGCGACACTATGCCAGTAGCACTTCCCTCTTGCTCCTATTTTTTAAGCATTCCTTATACAGCAGGTAGAAAACTAATCGATTCTGGTTTGCCCTTAGCACTCGCTACCGATTACAACCCAGGATCTACTCCAAGTGGAAACATGAATTTTGTGGTAGCAACTGCGTGTATAAAAATGAGACTAACACCTGAAGAAGCTATCAATGCTGCAACTATAAATGGAGCCTACGCCATGGGCCTTAGCGACACTCACGGCAGTATTACAAAAGGAAAAGTCGCAAACCTTATAATCACTAAAGAAATTCCATCCTATGGGTTTTTGCCCTACGCATTTGGAAGCAACCTCATTGACACGGTAATTTTAAAAGGAGAAGAAATATAATGAGCACCGAATCTATAATCGATATTTTAAAAATCTATTCTGAAAACGATATTTCTAATCTTCTTCGGAAAAGAGCTGGAGAAACCAAATTTGGCGAAAAAGTTTCATTTGTAGAAAACCTTGAAGACTTAAAGAAACATCCTTCGAAGTATGTTCTTATAGGAATTCCCGAGGATATTGGTGTTCGTGCCAACTTCGGAAATCTAGGCACCTCCGAAGCATGGAAAGCTGCATTAAACAGCCTACTAAACATTCAACACAATACATATATAAATTCCGAAAACGTAATTCTCCTAGGTGAAATAGACTGCGACAAACAAATGAAGCAAGCAGATGAAATTTTTGCTAAGGAAAATAGATACGTTGTTGAATTAGGATCGCTAACAGAACAGATTGATGAAAAAGTTTCATTTGTAGTTGAAGCTATAGTTGCTGCAAACAAAATTCCAATCATCATTGGAGGTGGACACAACAACAGCTACAGTAATCTAAGAGGTAGTTCGGAAGGTATTAAGTCTAAAATCAATTGTATCAATTTTGATGCTCACACAGATTTTAGAGCTCTAGAGCATCGGCACAGCGGCAATGGGTTTTCCTATGCTTTTGATGAAGGTTATCTTGAAAAATACTTCATCTTTGGACTCCATAGAAATTATACTTCAGAAACTGTTTTTAAGACTATTGAAAAAAACAAATCACACATAAACTTCAATCTTTTCGAAGATATCGCTATTCAGAAAAAACAAACTTTTTCCGAAGCTATTACTCAAGCACAAGAGTTTTGTTGTGACAAAGCCTTCGGAATAGAACTCGACATGGATACTATTGAATTGATGGGAAGTAGCGCAATTACACCAAGCGGTTTTACTTTAACTGAAGCTAGGGCCTTTGTTTCATACTTCTCTAAACTTGACAAGATGAAATACGTCCATATTTGTGAAGGAGCTCCTGCTGCAGAAGTATATCCAGGACAAATAGGTAAGACTATCGCATATTTGGTAAGCGATATAATAGCCAAATAAAGTTTTAGAAAGTAAGTTTATTCTTTTTCACAAACTATACCCCAAATTGGAAGCATTTCCTTAGAAGTATTGACTCTAACATTTTCTTTGTCAATCACTTTATAGTAGCTCGCATCCCCAAACTGTGGATCAAAAATTGCCTCTAAGGAAAACTTAGGGTCTTTAAAATTTAAGACCCTCCAGTTTCCTTCTGAGGTATAAGTTCCAATTTCAGAAATCTTGATAGATTTCTCTTTGCTTTCTGGCTGAGGGATACTTTTTAAGTCAAATTTAAAAGTGTTATTTTCATAAAGCTTAAGCGTAATGCCAGCAACACCATTACCTATACTTTGGTAAGAATGTGTTTCAACTTTACCTAGTTTTATTTTCTTCGCTCCACAAGATGTAAGACTTACAACAAGTCCAATAATGACAAAGTATCTCCACATAGCTATTTATCGTATTAGTTTTTTATACTTAATTCGTTTCGGCATTAAATCGCCTCCTAATCGTTTCTTCTTATTCTCCTCGTAATCACTAAATCCACCTTCAAAATAATACACTTGACTATTTCCTTCGAAAGCTAGAATATGTGTACAAATTCTATCTAAGAACCAACGGTCGTGACTAATCACAACTGCACACCCTGCAAAGTTTTCAAGACCTTCTTCCAAAGCACGAAGTGTGTTAACATCAAGATCGTTTGTGGGCTCATCAAGTAATAATACGTTTCCTTCTTCTTTAAGTGTCATTGCTAGGTGCAAACGGTTTCTCTCCCCTCCAGATAGCATTGATACTTTTTTATTTTGCTCACTCCCACTAAAGTTAAATCGACTTAAATAAGCTCTTGAATTCACTTGCCTTCCACCCATTAAAATCAATTCTTGTCCATCGCTAAAGTTTTCCCATATGGTTTTATCCGGGTCGATATTGCTATGTGTTTGATCTACGTATGCAATTTTTGCAGTTTCTCCAACCTCGAACGTTCCTTTATCTGGGGTTTCCTCTCCCATAATCATTCTGAAAATAGTAGTTTTTCCAGCACCATTAGGACCGATAATTCCAACAATTCCTGCTTGTGGTAGTTTAAAGTTAAGATCTTCATACAAAAGTTTATCTCCATACGCTTTTGCAACACCCTTAGCCTCAATTACATTGGTTCCAAGTCTAGGTCCATTTGGAATGAAAATTTCTAGTTTTTCATCCAATTGCTTTTGGTCTTGGCTTAAAAGCTTATCGTAGTTTTGAAGACGTGCCTTTTGTTTTGTCTGACGTCCTTTAGGTCCTTGACGAACCCACTCCAACTCTCTTTCTAGTGTTTTCTGACGTTTTCCAGCTTGTTTAGACTCTAAAGCCAAACGCTTTGATTTTTGATCTAACCAAGATGAGTAGTTCCCTTTCCAAGGAATACCTTCTCCTCTATCCAATTCTAAAATCCATCCCGCAACATTGTCTAAGAAATAACGGTCGTGAGTAACAGCAATTACAGTTCCTTTATATTGAGCTAAATGGTGCTCTAACCAGTGAACACTCTCTGCGTCCAAGTGGTTGGTAGGCTCATCTAATAACAATACGTCTGGTTCTCTCAAAAGCAATCGGCATAGAGCTACTCTACGTTTTTCTCCACCAGAAAGCACGCTAATAGGTTTATCTGGCTCTGGAGTACGCAAAGCATCCATTGCTATTTCTAATTTTGTATCGAGTTCCCAGGCGTTTGTAGCATCAATTTTATCCTGAAGCTTTGCCTGCTTATTCATCAACTCTTCCATTTTATCAGGGTTCTCATATACCTCTGGCAACCCGAACATATCATTGATTTTGTTGTATTCATCTAAAATATCAACTACTTCCTGAACTCCTTCTTTTACAACTTCAATCACTGTTTTGGATTCGTCAAGCTTTGGTTCTTGTTCAAGATATCCAACGGAATAGCCCGGAGCAAAAACAACATCACCTTGATAGTTTTTATCTTCACCAGCAATAATTCTTAACAAGGTAGATTTACCACTACCATTTAAACCTAGAATTCCAATTTTAGCTCCATAAAAGAAGCTCAAATAAATATTTTTTAAAACTGGAGTCTGTGCGCTTTGGTACGTCTTCGTTACGCCAGACATTGAGAAAATTACTTTTTTATCGTCAGACATTTTTTATGTTTATTGTTTTATTAATTATGGTTTCAATTTAATCTCTATTAAATTAAACCTTTAAACTTTGTTCTTCTAAAGTTACAATGAGGTTTCTAGTGTAAATTCAGCATTCTTAGCACCACCATCATTTGTCCGCTGTGGTATGCAGTATGCTCAATAACCAACAAAATCTCTCGAAGTAATGTTTGTTGATCTTTTCCATTCCTAACAGGTAGCATCAATTCATTGTTCTCATCCTTAAGAAAGTTGATTAAGCGTTCTCTGTCTGTCAAGTATTCAGCTTTCAAACTTTCCCAATCTTCTTTGCTCCTACATACTTTTTCTTTTGGCCAATAATAGTCAGGCCATTTAGGTTTGGAATAATCATTTGAGCAAGTAAACTTTACGATATCCTTCTGTGTGAAAACAACATGAAAGAATAATTCATAAAAAGAATATGGCAAATTAGATAGACGTGTATTGATTTCCTCAAAAGAAATCTTTGTCAACATCTCGGTAACAGGCATAAAAGCTTCACCTCCTTCAAGATGCTTAGCTAACCGTTCTCTTATTAATGAATTTTCAGACATATTAAATAGATTCAAATAGTGCTTTTATACTCTTCCTTTAAGGGCATTAAAAACCCAAGCAATAGCAAAGAATCCTATACCTACTGAGGCAAATCCCCAACCAGCAACGTCGTCATAACGAAAAGCACCTAACCCAATTAGGACCAATCCTACAACAATCATTATAAAAGTAGCCCATGCTAGTACAGTGTTTTTATTCATTCCCATAGTTAAAGTATCTGTGTTTGTATATGTGTTTTTAAATTTAATGCGAAAACAAATATCGGGAATATTAAACAGATTTTAGACATCAAATTCGCTTTGTTTCATTCAAAGTTATAATTGAAAATTTCCCATCAATTAAACATTCATGTTTTCTTTCTTCTAAAGTTATTCATTTCTACAAAGGAGTAATTATTTTTCACATGAATACACTGCATTTCGTATTTTAGCCAAAACTTAAATTTCATGGACTTGAATTTCAATAAAAATGAGGACTACAACAAGCTCTTAGTTTCTCAGTTAAAAAAAAGATTGGCTAAAGTAAAATTAGGAGGAGGTCAAAAACGAATTGACAAGCAGCACGAACAAGGGAAGCTCACTGCTCATGAACGTATCGACTACCTTTTAGACACTGGTAAACCAAGTATAGAAATTGGTGCGTTTGCAGGGGAAGGAATGTATGAAGAGCACGGAGGTGCTCCAGGTGGTGGCGTGGTTGTGAAAATTGGCTATGTAAAAGGCAAACAATGTATTGTTGTTGCAAACGATGCAACAGTAAAAGCTGGTGCATGGTTCCCTATTACTGCAAAGAAAAACCTTCGAGCTCAAGAAATTTCAATAGAAAATAGACTACCTATAATATATTTAGTGGACAGTGCTGGTGTTTATCTACCTATGCAAGATGAAATATTTCCAGACAAAGAACACTTTGGACGAATATTTAGAAATAATGCAGTAATGAGCAGTATGGGGATTACTCAAATTGCAGCTGTAATGGGTAGCTGTGTTGCTGGTGGGGCTTACCTTCCTATAATGAGTGATGAGGCTTTAATTGTGGATAAAACTGGAAGTATATTCCTTGCTGGAAGCTATTTAGTAAAAGCTGCGATAGGCGAAAGTATAGATAACGAAACACTGGGTGGAGCTACTACACATTGTGAAATCAGTGGAGTTACAGATTATAAAGCTAAAGATGACAAAGATGCTTTAGACACCATTAAAAATATTGTGTCTAAAATTGGAGATTTTGAAAAAGCTGGCTTCAACAGGATAAAAGCTAAAAAACCAAAGGAAAATCCAGACGATATTTATGGAATCCTTCCTCGTTCACGAACTGAACAATACGACATGCGTGAGATTATTTCTCGCTTAGTTGACGATAGTGATTTTGAAGAATATAAAGAAGGTTACGGACAAACTATCCTTACAGGATATGCAAGAATAGATGGTTGGGCTGTAGGAATTGTAGCCAATCAACGAAAGTTAGTTAAAACAAAAAAGGGTGAAATGCAGTTTGGTGGTGTTATATATAGCGATAGTGCTGATAAAGCAACACGCTTTATAGCAAACTGTAATCAAAAGAAAATTCCTTTAGTGTTTTTACAAGACGTAACAGGATTTATGGTAGGAAGTAAAAGTGAACACGGTGGAATCATTAAAGACGGTGCTAAAATGGTAAATGCCGTTAGTAATAGTGTCGTTCCAAAATTCACTATTGTAATAGGAAACAGCTACGGAGCTGGAAATTATGCCATGTGTGGAAAAGCTTACGATCCAAGACTGATAGCTGCATGGCCAAGTGCTGAATTGGCAGTTATGAGTGGAAATAGCGCCGCTAAAGTTTTACTTCAAATTGAAACTGCGTCCTTAAAAAAGCAAGGAAAAGAAATTACTGAAGAGGAAGAAAAAGAGCTCTATGATAAAATTAAAGCTCGATATGATGAACAAATCTCACCATATTACGCAGCAGCACGTATTTGGACCGATGCAGTAATCGAACCGTTAGATACAAGAAAATGGATTTCAATGGGAATTGAAGCTGCTAACCACGCTCCTATTGAAAAGAAATTTAACCTTGGAGTTATACAAGTTTAAAAGGTTTACAAAAAAGTAAACAAGTAAAAAAGTCATCCGTTTGGATGACTTTTTTACTTATATAACATTAAGGTTTTAATAGGGTAATTTACTTAACTCCGTCAACAAAAGCCTGCATTACTGCATCGCTTACTCCCATTTGAGAGAAACCACCATCGTGGAATAAATTCTGAAGTGTCACCATTCTTGTAAGATCACTAAACATAGTAACAGTATAGTTTGCACAGTCTAACGCAGTTGCATTTCCTAGTGGAGACATTTTATCGGCATAACTACTAAAGCCATCAAAACCTTTCACTCCTTGACCCGCTGTAGTTGGTGTTGGGGATTGTGATATAGTATTCACACGAACTTTTTTATCTCTTCCGAAGAAGTATCCAAAACTTCTCGCAATACTTTCAAGATATGCTTTGTTGTCTGCCATGTCATTATAGTCTGGAAAAACTCGCTGTGCAGCCATATATGTTAAAGCAATAATACTTCCCCACTCGTTCATAGCGTCTTTTTGGTAAAGCACTTGCATAGTTTTATGAAAAGAACCAGCCGATACGTCCCATCCTTTTTGGGTGAAATCATAGTTCTGATTTGTATAGTGGTTTCCTTTTCTAACGTTAACAGACATACCTATTGAATGAAGAACGAAATCTAGTTTACCGCCAAGTATTTCCATAGCTTGATCTACTAAATTCTCGAGATCTTCGACATTAGTTGCATCAGCAGGAATAATTTGAGAATTAGTTTTTTCTGCCAAATCTTTGATCTGCCCCATTCTCATGGCTATGGGAGCGTTGGTAAGCACAAATGTTCCGCCTTCTTCATGAACGCGCTCAGCAGTCTTCCAAGCTATAGAGTTTGCATCCAATGCTCCAAAAATGATTCCTCGTTTTCCTTGTAGTAGATTATACGACATATTCTATGTGTTAATGGTTATATATTTATCGTTTAATGGGTAAGCCCAAAAAAACAAAATTATCTAAATGTAAAGATACAAGTTAATTCAATAATTCCTTAGCATTTGCTATAGCTGCATCTGAAATTTTCTTTCCGCCAAGCATTTGTGCAATTTCAGTTATTCTACCTTCTTCGTCAAGATGCTTTAAATGCGTAACCGTAACTCCTTCTATATCTTCTTTATATACTTTTAAATGATGCTCCCCTTTTGCTGCTATTTGAGGCAAATGTGTAATAGTCAACACCTGCATATTTTTACTCATTTGAAACATTATAGAAGCCATTTTATTGGCTATTTCACCAGAAACTCCAGTATCTATTTCGTCAAAAACTATAGTTGGAAGCTTTTTATACTTTGCTAAAACAGATTTTATAGCTAGCATTATTCGGCTCATCTCACCTCCTGACGCTACTTTTTTCAGTGGCCCGGGAGTCATACCTTTATTCGCACTGAACAACAACTCCAATGTGTCGGTCCCGTTTTTCTTAAAATCTGCGGAAGGAATTAAGTTAAAGAGAAACTGAGCATTTGGAAGTCCTAAAATCGACAGTATAGACTCCAATTGACTTTTCAATTCTGGAATTGCTTTCTTTCTTTTTTCATGAATTTCAGCACCTAAGCTCAAAGCAGCTTCAGAAAGTTTCTTCCCTTTGTTTTCAAGTTCAGCAATCTTATCATCTAAACCAAGCGTAGAATTCACCTTTTCTTCAAGCGAGTTTTGGAGATCTAGTAATTCCTGAACTGTAGAAAGACTGTGTTTTTGTTGAAGTTTGTATAGGGTTTGTAATTTATCATTTACCTGCAAGAGCATTTCTGGATCGGCTGCTATATTTTCAGCAGTGTTTTGCATCTCTTCTGAAAGATCTTCCAACTCAAGAATAACACTATTTAAACGTTGCCAAAAAGCATCATAGGTAGAGGAAAAGCTTTTGATTTTTCCCAAAATAATTCGCACCTCTTTAGCAGTGTCAATTGTTCCAATTGGATCTTCATCCAAAAACTTGGTTGCTTGAGCAAATGCATCCTGAATTGTTTCTGCATTATCTAAGGTTTCATACGTTTCTTCAAGCTCCTGTTGATCGAGCCCTTCTAAACCTGCTTGTTGAAGCTCATTCAAAAGAAATGAATTATAATCTAGTTCTTTTGTTTCGTCTAGCTTTTGGAGTTTTAAAGCACCGAGTTTTCTTTCGTTCTCTTTAAAATCGGAATACTCTTTTTGATATTGTTTTAATAGTGCAGCATTTCCTGCTAAAGCATCAATAACTTCCATTTGGAAAGTTTCTGAAACAATTTCAAGTGTTTCATGCTGGCTGTGGATATCGATCAAATATGGTGCAAGCGCTTGAAGCTGTGCTAAAGCCACTGGAGTGTCATTTACAAAAGCACGCGACTTCCCACTAGGAAGAATTTCACGACGAATGATAGTGTGAGTATCATAATCTAAGTCGTTTTCTTCAAAAATTGGAAACAGTGAATAATCTTTAATTAGAAAATGTCCTTCTACAATACACTTTTTTGAAGAGTCTTTAACACTAGATAGGTCTGCTCTTTTTCCTAATAATAAGGCTAAAGCTCCTAAAAGAATAGATTTTCCAGCACCAGTTTCACCTGTAATTACGGTCATACCCTGCTTAAGGTCTACTCGTATATCCTCGATGAGAGCATAATTTTTTATAGCAAGTGCAGATATCACAGGAAAATATTTAGATTTATTTCTGAATAGTAATAAACGGATTCGTAGAACCCAAGCTACATGATGAGGCGTTAATAGAAAAGATTAGTATTTAATCTCGGCCCAATTACTTCTTTTAGTAGGTGCCATTCTATTTAGGTTTTCTACTAACTGAGCTATATTTACTTGGGGTCCGCCACTAAAGATTGATTGGATCTCATCACTTTTAGCATCAAAAAATGTTCTAAGCAAGAAAGAGTTAGGTCTTCTATCATTAATTCCTTTTAACATTGTAATGGCGTCAATGATTTTTTCTTTTGCTTCTTTCGGATTAGAGCTCATTAAATCTAAGCCGTTTCTATGATATTCATACATTGCTTGATGAAACTCTTTGTAAACAGAAGAAAGCACAGCATCGTTATATCTATATCTCGATTGATTTCCATCAGCGGCTTTCCATCCAGAATAGTTTGAGCTTGCGCCGTTGTTTGTAATTTGTTGCGCTATTTGAAAGTAAGCATCTCCCCCATTTTCTTCATACGTAGCAGCATCCAATCCAATGATTGTATAGACATGAAATGCTATAACCGAAACAAGGTTTGATTCAAAAGTATTTTTATTGAAGTTTAAGGGTTCGTATTCTTTGTATTTAAAGTTTACTTGTCTATCGAAATAGTTGTAAACCGGACTGTCATACGTAGATTCAAAGATAGGTCTAGAAGATTGCACTTGTAAAGTAGCGGTAAAATCTTCGCCATCCATGTTGCTTATTACCAAGCTCATGTTACAATCAATGCGTTCTTGATTTTTAAACTCTCTATCCGTCCACTTTGTGTTATTTATAAATTCCTTTAATTGCGTTTCAAGCGTTCGGAATAGCTGTAAATTTGGCTGACCTGTTTGGGCAGCATCTATAGAAACTGAACAGTTTAATTCTTGCGCTTGAGTCATAAATACACTCAAAACACAAATGAAAATAAGTATAATCTTACGCATGGGATTTTTCAATAATATATTTCAAAATATCTTTAGCTACTTCACTTTTATCTTTAACCGGAAATGGAAGCACTTTATTGTCTTTTGAGATTAAAGTTACTTTATTAGTATCTACTTTAAACCCGGCTCCTTTGTCTCGTAGCGAATTTAGAACAATTAAATCTAAATTCTTTTTTTTGAGTTTTATTTTTGCATTCGCTTCTTCATTCTGTGTTTCGAGTGCAAAACCTACAAGAAATTGGTTCTTTTTTATTTCACCTAGAGACTTGAGTATATCTTGTGTTTTGGTCAACTCAATTGTCATTGTGCCCTCTTCATCCTTCTTCTTAATTTTTTCAGTAGCAACTTCTGAAGGTCTATAATCGGCAACAGCTGCACTTAAAATAGCAACATGACAGTCGGCAAAATATTTGTGTGCAGCCTCATACATTTCGGCTGCAGAAGTAACTTTCTCTATTTTAACCGAAGGATTATCAAGCTTTAAATTTACTGGACCAGACACCAACACAACCGAAGCTCCGTAAGATGCAGCGGTTTCAGCTAAAGCATACCCCATTTTTCCACTGGAGTGATTTCCAATAAATCTAACTGGATCTATAGCTTCGTATGTAGGACCAGCTGTAATTAGAAATTTCTTGCCTTTTAAGGGAAGTTTTCCAGAAATATCGTTCACTATAAATGAAACTATATCCTCTGGTTCTGCCATCCTTCCTTGGCCTATCAATCCGCTGGCTAACTCACCATATGCTGCAGGAATTTGAATATTCCCATAGCTTTCAAGTTTTTTAAAAACCTCATCGGTTGTTGGGTGCTTATACATGTCCAAATCCATCGCAGGCGCATAGTATACAGGACATTGAGCTGAAAGGTAAACAGCTAACAAAAGATTGTCGCAAGCTCCATGAGCCATTTTAGACAATGTGTTGGCCGTAGCAGGAGCTATTAGAATAAAGTCTGCCCATAGTGCCAATTCCACATGGTTATTCCATTTGGGTTCTTGGAAACTATTAGGGTCTTCTTTTTCATTTGTAAAAGAAGAATAAACTTCATTTTTGGATAAGGTGGATAAAGTAAGTGGTGTGACAAATTCCTTTGCAGAATCTGTCATCACCACTTTTACGTTTGCTCCTTCTTTAACTAGTAGCCTAACCAGAAATGCTGATTTATAGGCAGCAATCCCGCCCGTTACTCCAAGCAAGATATTTTTACCGCTTAAAACAGTCATGGTTTAGTATTCAGTTTGAAGACAAGAAAAATTAGGTGAAAGTTATTTCACTCAATTAAGCTAGAAGATTTATTCTTCTATTTCTTGATCTTTAGTATTTCTATAGTAAATTCTATCCTCTAACCATTCTTCAACAGCTAAAGCATGTGGCTTAGGAAGTCTCTCATAGAATTTTGAAACTTCAATTTGCTCTTTGTTTTCAAAAATCTCTTCTAAGCTATCATTGTATGTAGCGAACTCATCTAACTTTTCAAGTAGCTCTTTTTTAATATCGCCATTGATTTGTGTAGCTCGTTTTGAAATGATAGAGATAGCCTCATATATGTTACCTGTTGGTGCATCGATTAAATCGCGATCCAATGTAACTGTATTTACAGGCGCTTCCGAATTTTTAATATCTATTGTTCTCATATTTTAAATAGGTTTTGACTCTAAAGTGGCCAATCTTTTATCAATTTCTTGGCTGATTTCGTTGGCTTCTTCCGCTAAGCTTCCTTGTTTGTAATATTTCTGATAATTGTTGTAATATCTTTTTGCAGCTAGCAAACGCTCTTCAACCAAAGATGGAATACTGTTTATTGCTAACTTATATGCGGCTTTAGTTTTAAATAAGAATGCTTCTTCTCTAAAAACAGTTCCAGGGTTGTCAGTGATAAAGTTATCAAATGCTTCTATCGCAGCTTTATAGGCTTCTATATGATAGTATTGTTTTGCTACTTCAAATTCTTTCTTCTCTAATTTAGTGCGTAATTCTATTACGAGTGTATTAGCCTCTTCTCTTCTTTCCGAATTTGGATAGGTGTTTATGAAGTCCTGAAGTTTATTTAAACCTCGATAAGTTTCTCTTTGATCTAAGGAATATCTTTCTGAAAGCTCATAAAAACTTTTTGCAGATTTAAAGAAAGCAACTTCTGTACTATCACTTTGTGGATATGCCTGAGCAAATCTTTCAAATTGGTATCCCGAAGAGAAAAAATCTCCTATCTGAAAATACGTATCTGCATAGATATACATTAACTTTTCTCCTTGAGGTTTTCCACGATAAACAGGAACCAACTGCTCCATCAACTTCAACGCCTTTTTATACTTTCCATTTTGGTATAAGGAATCTGCAAAGGTGTATTTTTTCCCTAAATCATCTTTCCTGAGAACCTTTTGGTATTGGCCACAAGAAGTGAAGAGAATAGTAACGCAAAAAATGATAAAAACAGGTAAACGCATAGGCTTTAAAAACATCGTGCAAAAATAAGGATTTTTAAAAGATTAGGCAAACTTAATATCGAGCTAAAATAGTATTGCAAAGCCTATAGTTTGTAAGGCTTTTGTTTTATTTAACGCAT
>DATGMT010000116.1:0-4992 GCA_035307265.1 Aequorivita sp. | reverse complement strand
CAGAGAGGTTTTTGGTAGCAGGAGGTTCTGTCAAGACAATACTCAGTTGTCTGGCGAGTTGAAATGAGGAGTAAGATTCTATAGGTTTATCATAGAGAAAAACACTTCCTCCAAGAGCAGTTTGCATTCCTGATAGAGTTCGAAGTAAGGTTGATTTACCAATACCATTAGCCCCAACAAGACCTATAAGCTCTCCTTTAGAGAGAGATAGGTTTATTTTTCTTGCAATTTTATTGGTGCTTTTCTTATTAGAATATCCAATACTCAAATCGCGTACGTTTAGGATGATATTTTTCTTTTCAGAAATCATTAAAAGAAAAGTTTTCGTTTTCGAACTAATAGCCAGATTACAATTGGAGCGCCTATTAGAGAGGTTATTGCATTAATGGGCAGGGCAAATGCATTAAATGGTAGTCGAGCAATTGTGTCGCAAACTAGCATAAGCATACTTCCAAAAAGCAAGACCGCTGGCATTAAAACCAGGTGGTTTGAGGTTTTAAAAAATTGTCTGACCAAATGAGGAACAGCTAGTCCAACAAAAGCAATGGGTCCGACGAAAGCTGTAATTCCTCCAGCCAAAATACTCGTTGCTAAAATGATTATAAAAGTAGTTTTCTTTATTTGTAGTCCCATGCTTTTCGCATAGTTTTCACCGAGTAGCAATGAGTTGAGTGACTTGCTGCTACTTATGCTCAGCAGTAAACCTAATAAGAAACAAATACTTAAAATAGAAACTCCTTGCCAGGTTTGGTTTCCTAAGCTTCCAAACGACCAGAAGATATATTGTTGAAGTCTTTCGGCATTACTAAAATAGGAAAGTACAGAAACTACAGAGGTAGTAAGGCTTCCAAACATGAGTCCGATAATCAATATGGCCATAGTGTCTTTCACTCGAAAGGTTACGGCTAAAACTGCAAGAAGCACAAGGAAACTACCAAGTCCAGCGGCTATTACAACGCCCCATTGGCTTAATAAAAAACCACCTATAGCGCCTCCAAACGCGCCTGCACCTAGAATTACAAAAGCAACTCCTAGGCTTGCGCCGCTACTGAGTCCTAATACAAACGGACCAGCTAGAGGGTTTCTAAAAAGCGTTTGCATCAACAATCCAGATATTGCTAAACCTCCACCCGCAATCATTGCTGTTATGGCTTTTGGAAGTCTATAGTCTACTAAAATGTACTGCCAGTTATCATTACTACTGCCACTTCCGGTAAACACAGCAATAATTTCGTTGATTGGAATAGAAACAGATCCAATGCTTAAATTCAATAAAAAAGCAACCACTAGCACCGCAAAAAGCACTATGAAATGGAGTCTAAATGTCGTTGTGGTTTGCATTATTTCAGTTTGTCGAAGAAATAAAGTTTATGTTCTGGTATCAATTCAGGATGAAGTATTTTTATAAAGTCTTTTAAAACCAAATCAGGTCGGTTTGGCGCTAGTTCAAAATAGATAGAGCCTCCTGTTTCTCCTTTTTTAAGATTATAGGTATATACTTCTTTAGTTTTAAATGCATTGAAACGAGAGTAGGCCATATTTGCTTCTTTTAAAGTTTCAAAATCGGTGAATTCTCCTGGTCCAATCCATTTTTCAGCTTGGTATCCTTTTTCTAACACTGATTCCAAATTTAAAGATAAGCTCCCAGTTCCTTTAGAGTTTTTCCATAGATATTCTCCATGTGCATCGTCGATAAACTTGGCAGCCCAACTATCGCCTTGTGGCATGTACCAAACGTCTTTATACATTGCACCACTAATTACTGTTGGCTTGGTTTTAGCCTTAGAAGCAATTTCTTTTGCAGTGAGATATTCACTTTCAATTTCTTTGAAAATGCTGTCTGCTTCTTTTTCTTTATCGAAGAACGCTCCAAAAAATTTAATCCATTCTGCTTTACCTAAAGGTGTGTGTTCTGTCCAATCTGAATTATAGAAAACTGGAATTCCTGCTTTTTGTATTGTAGTAAAAGTAGGGTTATTTCCGTCCATTGCAAATCCTATGATGGCGTCAGGAGAAAGGTCGATAGCTATTTCGGTGTTGAGGTTCTCGTTTTGTCCGAGTTCTCTAACTTTTCCATCGGAAATACGTATTCTAGTCTTTTCAGAAGATATAAAATCAAGACTTGGAAATCCAACAAGTGCATCTATTTCACCCAACATTTCTAGTGAAGGAATGTGAGTCGTAGAAGTAACCACAATCCTTTCTACAGGTATTTTCACAACTGCATCATAGTTTTCAGGGTTTTCGAGAGAAGTGTTTTTTTCAACAAGGGCATATTTAAAACTTATGTTTGAACCTGGCCATGGATTCTTAACGTCTATCACTTTATATCCTTCAAATTGTGTTATTTCTAAACCTTGAGCGTATTGAATAGTGGAGTCTTTACTGTGTTGAACTACAGGTTTTTCTGCGGTATTTTCAGTTTGATTTTTACAAGAGATACATAAAACGAGTGCTAATAAAAAAGCTGATTTCTTAAAAATAGACATTAGAATTATTTTGAGGATCAAAGAAGTGCAAAGGTATGACAAACTTCATGAAAGAATTTACAGATACTATATTTTACAAAATTGAAAGAGCTTATTTTATGGGCGGACTTATTCAAAAACAAGGTTTTAATGTTGCTGTTTAGACCAAAATAAAAGAGATTTTAGATTATCTTTTTGACTTTGGGATTAAGGGTTATATTTGCAAAGAATTTTGGTGAGTTGATTTTTTTGAAAATATTCATTCTGAAAAACACTCTTAAAAGGGAAATAGGTGAAAGAGGCCTATAATGAACTCTTAAGTCCTATGCTGTTCCCGCAACTGTAAGTCATCCCAAGTTTATTTTGGGAGTGCATTTCTTCAAAAACCACTGTTCGCTATAGGCGGATGGGAAGGTAGCACAAATGACAAGCCAGGAGACCTGCCAGATTCGCAACATAAAATCATCAAACTTTCGGGATAAAGGTTGAATTATGAATCGACTCGGTTACTATATAGCATTATTTTTATTATTAGCTCAGCTAACGGCTTTTGCGCAATTGGATTCTATTCAAAAATTGCCAGAAGTAGTTTTATCTGATGCTAGGCTTGTAAATTTCTCAAAAGGTTTCAAAGTAGAGAATTTAAATGACTCTGTTGTAAAGAGAAACTCCAATTCTTTAACAGAAGTTCTTCGATACAATTCCTCCATTTATTTTAAAGAAAATGGTTATGGTATGGTTTCTTCGCCTTCGTTTAGAGGAACTAATGCTGCCCAAACTGCTGTTATTTGGAACGGAATAAATATCAATTCAATTTTCACCGGACAAACGGATTTTAATATTATTTCTCCTTTAAATTATGATGAAATTTCTATCAGAAGTGGAGGAGGAGGAGTTCAATATGGAAGCGGAGCTGTTGGTGGAAGTGTTCATTTAAACAATAACTTTTCATTTCACGATGATGACGTTACCAACCTCGGATTTCGATATGGTAGCTTCGGAACATTTGGTGGAAATATTTCTACAATCCAAACATGGGATGATCACTATTTGAATGTAGGTGTTGATTTTATAAGCTCGGAAAACGATTATGAATACATAAGTAAGAACGGAAAAAATCATCATGCTGAATTTTTAAAATTCACTGCAAAAATTAACGAGGCTAGAAAGCTAAAGCGCGGAGTAGCTTCTTGGAATTCAGAGTATTCTTATAGCGATCGAAATTTTTCAGGAGGACTGAACACTGTTGGTCGCGATGGATATAAAGACGTCAATACTAGAAATTTACTGCAACTCAGCCAAAAATATGGGCAAGTTGAAACGAGGTTGAAAGCAGCTCACCTTTTTGAACAATTTCGATATTATCCAGATTCCGAAGGTTATGATTATTCTCAAGGTCGTGCGAATACTTTTATTGGAGGGTTTGAATCTGAATTGTTATTAAGCAGAAAATTGCGGTTGAATGGCAAGTTGGAATACACCCAAATTGACGCACAGGGAGAGAATATCGGCAATCGGAATAGAAAGACTTTAGCTGCGGTTGTACTGATGAATCATAAGCCCTTAAAAAATGTTAGCTATGGAGTTAATTTAAGGCAAGAGTTTTTGAATAACTTTGATAATCCTCTATTGTTTTCGGCAGATGCCAAATGGAGTGTTTCTAACTTATATGCAATAAGAATAAATGGTTCAAAGAATTTTAGAGTTCCAACTTTCAATGATTTATATTGGTATGCAGGAGGAAATTTTGATTTGAAACCAGAGACTTCATATCAAGTTGAATTGGGTCAGGAGTTTAAAATAAAAAATCTAAACATAGATTTAGCAGCTTACTATATTTCCTCTAAGAACTTAATAAAATGGATTCCAACTTCAGGCGCTATTTGGAGACCGTCGAATATATCTAAATCTGAAAACTTTGGATTGGAAACAAAAGTCGATTACAAAGTCTGGTTGGGTAAAGAACATTGGCTGAAACTTACTGGGCAATATTCCTATACAGAGGCAAAAGATTTGGATAAGGATAAACAGTTGATTTATGTGCCTTATCACAAGGGAAGCGCTTCTTTGAATTATCAATATAGGAGTGTTTCTGCATTTATTCAAGGTGTATATACGGGGAGTGCATATACAACGACTGATAATACTGATACTGTAGACTCTTCGAGGGTTTTTAATCTTGGAGTGGATTATAGATTTGCTTCAAAACCGAATGTTACTATTGGTGGGAAAGTGAACAATGTTTTCAATGTTTATTATGAGAACGTCGCCTATAGACCCATGCCATCTCGATATTTTGAAATTTTCTTAAACTTTAATATTTAATAAATAAACGATGAAAAACTATTTACTACCATTTGCCGCTTTTGCGCTTTTTTTTGCTTCATGTAGTAGTGACGATGACAACAATACTCAAGTTGATCCAATTGTTGGGAATTATGCAAAAGGAGTTTTGATTACTAACGAAGGTCCATTTATGAACGGAAGTGGGACAGTTACTTACGTATCGGATGATTTTACAACT
>DATGMT010000115.1:0-14014 GCA_035307265.1 Aequorivita sp. | reverse complement strand
TGATAAAAACAGGTAAACGCATAGGCTTTAAAAACATCGTGCAAAAATAAGGATTTTTAAAAGATTAGGCAAACTTAATATCGAGCTAAAATAGTATTGCAAAGCCTATAGTTTGTAAGGCTTTTGTTTTATTTAACGCATTAGAGAAATAAAATTGTTTTAAAACTCCTCAATGAATGCATCTATATTTCTTCTTAAGCAATCACTAACCCCCACTAATGGAAGGCGTACAGTGTCATTACAAATCCCAAGCTTTTTAAATACTGCTTTTATTCCGGCAGGATTTCCTTCTTGAAAAATATAATCAATGGCTGGAGCAATTTTATAATGAATATCATAAGCTTCGTCTACTTTTCTCTCAAAACCTAAACGAACCATTTTTGAAAACTCCTTAGGAAATCCTTCGCCAATAACTGAAATTACTCCCGCTCCACCTGCCAACACCATTGGCAAAGTGATCATATCATCGCCTGAAATTACTAAAAAATCTTTAGGGCAACCCGAGATAAGTTCCATGGCTTGAACAATATCACCTGCTGCTTCTTTTATCGCTACTATATTTTCAAAATCGTTAGCAAGTCGAATTACAGTTGAAGGAAGCACGTTTGAGGCTGTACGACCAGGAACGTTATATAGAATTATTGGCAGAGGAGCTTCTTTAGCAATGGCGGCAAAATGTTGGTATATACCTTCTTGAGTAGGCTTATTATAAAAAGGCGAAACCGAAAGTATAGCTGTAAAACTTGAAAGATTCTGAGCTTTCATTTCGGAAATAACTTCTTGAGTATTGTTTCCACCAATGCCTAAAACCAAAGGAAGTCTTCCGTTATTTACAGAAACAACGGTATCTATCACCAATTGCTTTTCTTCTTTAGAAAGCGTTGCACTTTCAGCTGTAGTTCCAAGAACTACTAAATAATCAATTCCATTTTCAACATTGAAATTAACTACATTTTTAAGACCTTCGACGTCAACCGAAAAATCTTCTTTAAATGGTGTGATTAACGCTACACCCGTTCCAACTAATTCTTTCATAATTACTTTTATTTTTCACCTTCATCCGCTATCGGAAAGGGGTTATATTTTATTTAAAATTTTCAGATATTTCATTAGCTCTTCTTTGAAAACCTCAATGTTTTTAGGGTCTATATCCAAAAGTAGATCATAAAGTCTTTCATCTGTTCCTACAAAGCCTATTTTAAATTTTGCATTACATTTTGAAACTAAAGCGTCTAAATATTTATTTTTATTTTTATAGAAACCTATCAGTACGTCAAAAGGAAACTCTAAAAAATCATTAGCTGTTTGACATTGAATTTCACCTCGCCAGCTAAATTCTTTGTTGGTTATTTGGTCTATTCTTAATGTAGGAATTTTTCTTTTAGTCTCTACAAAAGTGAAAACTTTCACATCCTTCCTTTGAACTCCTAAATCTACTCCCAAATTATAAAGCAACTCAAAATTGTCAAAATAGGATTCATGCACCAAAAAGCCAAGGTGTTTCATTTGGTTATTACGATTAGAAATATCGCGTTTCTCCAAATTCTTTGCTGTAAATTTCTTTATCGACTTGAGTTTAAATTTTTTCAACATAGAATCGAAATTATAGAGTAGTTCATTTCAAAAGCTCTAATTTAAATCATACTTAGGAAGTCATCTTCCGAAATAATAGGAACTCCCAAACTTTCAGCTCTTTCCTTTTTACTCGGCCCCATTTTATCTCCTGCTACAACATAGCTGGTTTTAGATGAAATTGATGACGAAACTTTACCTCCATTATCCTCAATGAGTTTTTTAAGTTCATTTCGTGAAACCTTATAAAACACTCCTGAAACAACAAAGGTCTTCCCTTGCAATACTTCTGATTGATTTGCTAAATCTTCTGCTGAAATCTCTAATTGAACGCCATAGGATTTCAACCTTTCTATGGTCTTTCTGTTTTCTTCTGAAGAAAAATACAAAACCACACTTTGAGCAATTCGCTCTCCAATTTCATCTACAGTAACTAAATCTTCTTCCGAAGCATTTTGTAAGGCATCGATGGTTTTGTAATGACTTACAAGCTTTTTAGCAACTGTTTCACCTACATATCGAATTCCTAGCCCAAAGAGAACCCTTTCAAAAGGAATTTGCTTTGAAGCTTCGATTCCATTCACAATATTTTCCGCACTTTTTTGAGCCATTCTTTCTAGTGGAATTATTTGCTCCACTTTAAGTTCATAAAGATCTGCATAGTTATGAATCAACCCACTGTTTACTAGTAGCGCAACGGTTTCACCTCCCAACCCTTCAATATCCATAGCTTTTCTAGAAATGAAATGCTGAATTCTTCCGATAATTTGTGGCGGACATTCTTCAGAATTTGGGCAATAGTGTTGAGCCTCTCCTTCATTTCGAATTAAAGAAGTTCCGCACTCTGGACAATTAGTAATATACTTCGTAGGTTGTAAATTAGGATCGCGTTTAGTGAAATCTACTCCTATAATTTTAGGAATAATCTCACCGCCTTTTTCAACAAAAACAGTATCTCCCTCGCGGATATCCAATTTTTCAATTTGATCGGCATTGTGTAAAGAAGCCCGTTTTACGATAGTTCCTGCAATTTCAACCGCTTCTAGGTTTGCTACAGGAGTAATAGCTCCTGTTCGACCTACTTGATATGTTATCTCTTCCAAAACAGTAGAAACCTGCTCGGCTTTAAACTTATAGGCCATTGCCCATCGGGGTGATTTGGCTGTATACCCAAGCTCTTCTTGCTGTTGGAGATTATTTACTTTAACAACAACTCCATCTGTTTCATAAGGAAGCTCATGTCTATGAACATCCCAATAATCTACAAATTCTAAAACTTCATCTAGATTTTTAGCTAGTTTGGCCGCTTCAGGAACTTTAAAACCCCATTCTCTTGCTTTTTTTAAGCCCTCATATTGAGTTTCAATTGGCAGTCTCTCTCCTTGTAAATTATATAAAAGACAATCTAAAGGTCGTTTTGCAACCTCAGCACTGTCTTGTAGTTTAAGACTTCCTGAAGCTGTGTTTCTTGGGTTTTTAAATGGTTCCTCTCCTTGCTCCACTCTTTCAGCATTCATCTTCACGAAACCTTCAAAAGGCATCACAATTTCACCTCGAATATCAAATAACGGAGGATAATCACCTCTCAATTCTAAAGGTACAGAGCGAATAGTCCGAACATTTGCGGTTACATCATCCCCCTGAAAACCATCGCCTCGTGTTAGCGCTCTTACTAACTTTCCATCCTCATAGGTTAAGCTAATTGAAGCTCCATCGTATTTTAACTCACAGGTAAATTCAACTTTTCCTTCAACTAGTTTTTCTATTCTCTTCTCCCAATCTTCCAAATCTTCTTTTGAATATGAGTTTTCCAAAGAATACATTCGGTATGTATGCGGAACTGTTTCGAAGTTTTTTGTAACCTCACCCCCTACTCTAAGTGTAGGCGAATTTGGATCATAAAACTCTGGATTTGCTCGCTCCAATTCATGTAATTCTTTTAGTTTCAAATCAAACTCAAAGTCAGAAATAACAGGGTTATCAAGTACGTAATAGTTATAATTATGCTCGCGAAGTTCTTTGCGAAGTTGAAGAATTTTCTGTTCAATGTTCATGAAAACAAATATAAAATAAATCTATGATGATTGTGCATAATCAATGCGACACAAAATGGAAATTAAAGCAGATGATTCAAAGCATTTCCTAATAAAATATTACAACCTACATTTCAGCATTCTGTCTTTCTCAAAAATATCTTTTTTAATCTCAATATCTCGAAAACCTAACCCTACAAGAAGTTCAGTCATTTCTTCACCTAAGTATTCATTAATTTCAAAAAAGAGTTTACCATTGGGTTTTAGGCTGTCTCTTGAAAGTTCTGCTATTTTTCGATAGAATATTAAAGGATCTGAATCCTTTACAAAGAGTGCTAATTCGGGTTCGTGTTTTAATACATTAGGCTGCATCCACTCTTTTTCTAACTCACGAACGTAAGGCGGATTTGAAACAATGATATCATATTTTCCAGGTAGTGCTTTACAAAGTAAAATATCTTGTTCTAAAAAGGTAATATTCACCTTATTTTCACGAGCATTTTCATTGGCTATTTTTAATGCTTCAGAAGAAACGTCCATAGCAGACACCTTGGAGTTTTGTAGGTTTTTCGCTAGTGAAATAGCTATACAACCCGAGCCAGTTCCTATATCGAGCAATCCAACAGGATTAGAATTATTTTTAAGTTCTGAAACATCATCTATAATGTATTGCACCAATTCTTCTGTCTCAGGTCGTGGAATTAATGTGTTCGGATTCACTTTAAATGTCAATCCGAAGAACTCTGTGTCTCCAACTATATATTGAATTGGCTCATACATTTTTAATCTTTCAGCAGCTGTTTTTATCTTTTCAACCTTTTCAGCTGAAACGAGTTGATCTCTATCAAGCGCTATCTGAATACGAGACAGGTTTAAAAATTCTTGGGCTAGAATATTAAAGAAAGATTCAATTTCTTCCAAAGGATAGATACCTGAAAGGGCGTGAATGAAATTTGATTTTAAATTGGAGATTGTCAACGGTTATAAATTTCTATTAATTCTTGTCTTCTAGTAATGGTACAAAACGAAATTCTCCAAATTCATCCTTTTCAAATTCAGTCATTGATTTTCGTGTAAAAACTGTCATAATTTGCACGTCTTCACCCACAGGAATCACTAGCCTACCTCCTACTTTTAATTGCGCCAGAAGAGGTTGTGGAACAAACGGAGCTCCAGCGGTTACTATAATTCCATCAAAAGGTGCTTCTTCTTCCAATCCTTTATAACCGTCACCAAATATCATGCGCTTAGGTTTGTAACCGAGTTTAGGAAGGAAAATATTGGTTTTTTTAAACAGCTCATTTTGTCTTTCTATGGTGTAAAGAGCCACACCTATTTCTAAAAGAACAGCGGCTTGATACCCACTACCTGTTCCTATTTCCAATACTTTGTCGCCTCTTTTCACCTCTAACAATTCAGTTTGTCTTGCAACAGTATAAGGCTGAGAAATAGTTTGATCTGCAGCAATTGGAAATGCTTTATCTGTATATGCATGATCAACAAAGCTAGAATCCATAAACAAATGACGCGGAATTTTACCAATAGCGTTTAGCACTTCAGCCCTCTCAATACCTTTCTTTTTCAAGGTATTAACTAGTCTTTTCCGCATACCCTGATGGGTAAAAGTATCCTTCAATTTCTTCGAATTTAAAAGTGAAATAATTTATGCACAAAGTAACCAATTTAGTCGCTTAGCAACCAAACTTTAGAGATTCATAAAAAGTAAAAAATACATAAAAAAGAATCTGTTGAATTTTACAGTAGTATTTTGTATTTCTAAAGTTTTAAACCTTTATACTTTCCCTCTAAAATATTACATTTGTGGAAAACACACAACAATGCTAAAAGCAGGAGTCTTAGGAGCGGGACACCTAGGTAAAATTCACCTAAAACTGCTCAATCAATCTGAAAAATATAATCTTATTGGCTTTTATGATGCACACGATGATGCTTCTAAAAAAGTTGAGGAAGAATTTGGCTACAAGAGCTTTCCCACTATGGAAAGCCTTATAGAAGTTGTAGACATGATCGTTGTAGCAACTCCCACAAGCACCCACTACCAATGTGCTAAAAAGGTTATAGAAGCTGGAAAACACTTGTTTATTGAAAAACCTATCACACAAACAGTAACTGAAGCCGAAGAAATTCGTGATTTAGCAAAAGCAAATAAAGTCAGAGGTCAAGTAGGACAAGTAGAGCGTTTTAACCCAGCTTTCATGGCTATCAAGGATAAAATCTCTAATCCAATGTTTATAGAAACACATCGATTAGCTGAGTTTAATCCAAGAGGTACAGATGTATCGGTGGTTTTAGATTTAATGATTCACGACATTGACATAATTCTAAGTGTAGTGAAAAGTGAAGTGAAAACTGTTAGCGCAAGTGGTGTCTCTGTATTGAGTGAAACACCAGATATCGCCAATGCTCGAATTGAATTTGAAAATGGTTGTGTTGCCAACCTCACAGCAAGTAGAATTTCACTAAAAAATATGCGAAAGGCTAGATTCTTTCAACGCGACGCTTATATTTCAGTTGATTTCCTAGAGAAAAAATGTGAAGTAGTACGCATGAAAGATGCTCCAAAAGATCCAGATGACTACGCAATGATTCTCACCAATGCCGAAGGTCTTCAAAAGCAAATTTATTTTGAAAATCCCGAAGTTGTAAACAATAATGCAATTTTAGATGAACTTGAAAGTTTTGCAGATGCAATAAACGAAGACATCACTCCTGAGGTTCCTCTAAAACAAGGAACAGAAGCACTTAGAGTGGCCATGTTAATCATAGAAAATTTTAAGAAAATATAAATAACAACATGAAAAAAATAGCAGTTATAGGCGCAGGAACAATGGGTAACGGAATAGCCCACACATTTGCGCAATTTAATTTTGACGTAAACCTAATCGATATCAGTCAAGAGTCTTTAGATAGAGGAATGGCAACTATCACCAAAAACTTAGACAGAATGGTGAAGAGAGAAACCATTACTGAAGATGAAAAAAACAAGACGTTAAACAACATTACAACCTTTACAAACCTAGAAGATGGAGTGAAATCTGCTGACCTTGTTGTTGAGGCAGCTACTGAAAATGTAGATCTTAAATTGAAAATATTTAAAGATTTAGATTCGTTTTGTCCTGAGAACACAATCTTAGCGAGTAATACCTCTTCTATTTCTATAACGCAAATTGCTTCAGTTACTTCACGTCCTGATAAAATTATAGGGATGCACTTTATGAACCCAGTTCCAATCATGAAATTGGTGGAAGTAATTAAAGGCTATAGCACGAGCAATGAAACTTATAAAACTGTTGAAGAGCTCTCTAAAAAACTAAATAAAGTTCCTGTAGAAGTAAATGACTACCCGGGTTTTGTAGCCAACCGTATATTAATGCCAATGATCAATGAAGCTATCGAAACGCTTTACAATGGTGTTGCAGGAGTAAAAGAAATTGACACTGTAATGAAACTAGGGATGGCACACCCTATGGGCCCACTAGCTTTAGCCGACTTCATTGGGCTAGACGTTTGCCTTTCTATTTTGAACGTTATGCATGACGGATTCAAAAATCCAAAGTATGCTCCTTGCCCATTATTAGTTAATATGGTTATGGCCGGAAAATTAGGTGCTAAAAGTGGTGAAGGTTTTTACGACTACAGTGAAAACCGAAAAGCTGAAGTTGTTTCGGCTCAATTTAAAAAATAATAAAAATCAACTGCAGAGTTTTAAGATGTGATTTCTTCTGCTTCTTAAAACTCTGTATTATTAACGCTTTAAACTTCAACTTGGCTAAAATAATCCCATTCAAAGCTGTTCGCCCTACGAGAGATAAAGTAAATCTTCTTGCAGCGCGATCCTATGATAGCTACACAGCAGCTCAAATAGAATCACGCTTACGGGACAATCCGTTTTCGTTTCTTCACATTGTGAATCCTGGATATCGTTTTCAAAAAGAAATATCGGGAAAGGAACGCTATAGTTTGGTGAAAAACAGATATCAAGAGTTTAAAGAAGATGGAATATTCATTCAGGATGAAAAACCTTCATTCTACATTTATAAAATTGTAAACCGAGACGGTTCAGAATTTCACGGAATAGTTGGTGCTGCAAGTGTAGAAGACTATGAAAACGACGTCATTAAAAAGCACGAAGAAACACTCGAGTTTAGAGAAAACATTCTAAAAGAATACACTAAAACAATAGGTTTTAACGCCGAAGCAGTTCTTCTCACCTATCCAGATAATGAAGAATTAGCTGAAATTATAAACGAAATCATGCAAAGTCGCGCTGAGTATGAGTTTACGACCACATATCGCGACACCCACTATTTATGGAATGTAGATGATGAAGTTTTATTAAAAAAAATTCAATCGATTTATAATGATATGCCTTCGCTTTACATAGCCGATGGGCATCATCGTTCTTCATCTTCCTATCTATTAGCTAAAGATTTAAAAAGTGAAAATCCAGAGCACACTGGCGAAGAATCGTATAATTATTTTATGTGCTATCTTATACCTGAAAGCGATTTAAAAATATTCGAGTTCAATAGGCTTGTTAAAGACTTAAATGGTATGGAAAAGGAAGAGTTTTTAATTAAATTAGACGAACACTTCCGTATAGAAAATAGAGGATTAGACTATTATAGACCAAGTAAGAAGCATCAATTTAGCATGTATCTAGATGGTGAATTCTACTCTCTACATCTTCGAAAGAACAATTACGAAATTAATAATGCCCTAGATTCATTAGACGCATATATTTTGTTTGTTACAATTTTAAAGCCTTTATTAGGAATTGAAGATCTTAGGAATGATCAACGCATTGATTATTCTCATGGAAAAAGAGAGTTGGCTTATGTTCAAACCATGGTCGATTCGGGAGCTTATGCAGTTGGCTTCGGGCTGCTTCCAGTATCAACTAACGAATTAAAGCAAATTGCCGATGAAGGCTTGAAGATGCCACCAAAAAGCACTTATATTGAGCCGAAGCTCAGAAGTGGTGTGACTGTTTATGAATTCTAAAATTGAATCCAGAAACCCCAATTTCTGAACTCAATCTCCCCCCAAATAGCGAGGAAATAATAAATTAGTATTAAAAATTTTAAAAATGTCTGTTTCAGAAAATCTAAAGAGTTTAAAATCGAAATTACCTGAAGAAGTTTCTTTGGTTGCAATCTCTAAAACGAAGCCTATTAGTGCTTTGATAGAGGCTTATAATGCCGGTCAACGCATTTTTGGAGAAAACAAAATCCAAGAAATGGTGTCGAAATGGCAAGAAATGCCCGATGATGTAGAGTGGCACATGGTGGGACATGTTCAACGAAACAAAGTAAAAGACATGGCTCCTTTTGTTAGTGTTATTCATGCCGTAGATCGATTAAGACTTTTAAGAGAAATCAATAAAGAGGCTAAAAAAAACGATAGATCAATAGATTGTTTACTTCAAATTAAAATTGCAGAAGAAGACAGCAAGTTTGGAATGGATGAAAAAACTGCAATAGAAATTCTTACTTCCGATGATTTTAAATCTTTTAAAAATGTGAGAATTATCGGATTAATGGGAATGGCAACCTTTACTGATAACGAAGAGCAAATTTCAAATGAATTCGGAAAACTAAAACGAATTTACGACTCATTAAAAAAAGATTATAACTTCTCTACTCTATCTATGGGAATGAGTGGAGACTACCCTATCGCTATCGAAAATGGAAGTAACATGGTGAGAGTGGGAAGCGCAATTTTCGGCGAAAGAGAATATTAAAAAAACACAGATCAAGATAGTGTACGCAATTTTAGACATAGAAACCACAGGTGGAAAATACAATGAGGAAGGAATTACCGAAATTGCAATCTACAAATTTGATGGACACACTATCGTAGACCAATTTGCAAGTCTGATAAATCCTGAACGCCCTATTCAACCGTTCGTAGTTAAGCTTACAGGAATTAATAACGAAATGCTTCGTCAGGCGCCTAAGTTTTACGAAGTAGCTAAACGAATTATTGAAATAACTTCAGATTGTGTGATTGTGGCCCACAATGCACTATTCGACAACAGAATTCTAACAACAGAATTTGATCGATTAGGCTATCCATTCGAGCGAGAGTCACTTTGCACGGTCGAGCTTGCCAAAAAGCTATTACCAGGCATGCCTTCCTATAGTTTGGGAAAGTTAGTTCGCGAATTGGGTATTCCTCTAAGCAATAGACATCGTGCTCAGGGTGATGCAAAAGCTACAGTTGCATTATTCAAAGTTTTACTAGCGAAAGACAGCTCGAAAGAAATCCTTTCACAAACGATTAAAAAAGAGCCTAAAAAGAAATTAGAACCTAAATTATTAGATTTAATTGAAGTTGCACCTTCGGAAACAGGTGTTTACTATATGTATAACAAAGCTGAAAGGCTTATTTATATTGGCGTTAGTAAGAATATAAAAAAGAAACTCGTTCAACATTTTACTAATGAGAATAAGAAATCTAAAAGGCTACAACTTGAAACAACGGCCGTTTCCTATGAAAATACAGGGAATGAATTAATTGCTCTTTTAAAAGAAAACGAAGAAATAACTAAGAACAAACCACTTTATAACCGGTTTCAGAAAAAGAAATTATACACACATCAATTAGTTTCAAAGGTTGATGAGCATGGTTATATAAACCTTAAGATTGAAAAAGCCGACGGCAGAAAAAGGTCTTTGATGACTTTTAGCAATTTCCACCTAGCAAAAACCATTCTTCAAAGAATCACAGACGAAAATAATTTATGCTTGTGTCTTAATGGACTTCAGGATTGTTCTAAAGAATGCTCAAATTACAAATTGGAAAAATGTAAAGGGGCTTGCATTCAAAAAGAAAATGTTAATGACTATAACAGCAGGGTTAAAGCTGCAATTGAGAAAGAAAGTCTTTATAATAAAAATATATTATTGATTGACCGAGGACGCGAAACTGAAGAGCGTTCTATAATCTGGGTTGAGAAAGGAACCGTTAAAGGTTATGGTTTCTATAATCTTAATTACCAAATCACAAAACCTGAAATTTTAAAAAATATAGTAAACCCTATATCTAACAGCTTAAATGCTAGGCACATTATACAGAGTTATTTACAGAAAAATAGAGTTTTAAAAATAGTAAACCTCGATTCTAATAATGTCAGTTGATCAAAGTTAATTACTTTAGCATTTCAAATACATTGGATTGATACCATTTCCTGAAAAATCTTGGCGTTCTAAACTTCATCGAATTATTTATGAGGCAGATACGCCCATGGGTAAACTCTTTGACATTGTACTGCTTATACTCATTCTCTTGAGTGTTATTGTAGTAATGCTAGAAAGCGTGAAGGAATTTGATGAAAAGTATCATCAAATATTTAGCATTATCGAATGGATTATCACCATATTTTTTACGATTGAATATATAGCTAGAATAATTACTATAAAAAAACCCACTTCCTATATTTTTAGCTTTTTTGGTGTAATTGACTTCTTGTCTACAATACCTCTGTATTTATCATTTATTTTAGTGGGGAGCAACTATTTATTAACCGTTCGTGCACTTCGGCTTCTAAGAGTTTTCAGAATCCTTAAGATCACTCGATATGTTGGAGAAGCTAATAAACTCAGAACAGCGCTTATTGAAAGTCGTGCAAAGATTTTCATTTTCATATTTGCTGTATTGATTGTCGCAATAATTGCGGGAACTTTAATGTATTTAATAGAAGGTGAAGAAAGTGGATTTGTAAATATTCCAGTAAGTATTTATTGGTGCGTTGTAACGCTAACCACTGTGGGCTTTGGAGATATTACACCTGTCACCCCTGCCGGACAGTTTCTAGCCACTTTAATCATGATATTAGGATATGGTGTAATTGCAGTTCCTACAGGTATTGTGAGCGCTCAATACATAAGAGATTCAAGCAATAATTACGCTCGATTAAACCATCAGTCATGTAATTCTTGTGGAGCCAAGAATCATCAAGAAAACTCTAAATTCTGTCATACTTGTGGCCACGATCTCTTCAAAGAAGACAACCCAGAACCTTATGCAGACTAAGCCTTTACTTATTTGTGTGGTAGGCCCAACAGCTATTGGGAAAACTTCAATGGCTATAAAACTTGCACAAGGATTTAATACTGAAGTTATTTCAGCAGATTCTCGTCAGTTTTATAAAGAAATGTCAATAGGTACAGCCGTTCCTACTTTAGAAGAATTAGAAGCTATTCCGCACCACTTTATTAAGAATAAAAGCATATTCGAAGACTATAGCGTTGGTGATTTTGAAAAAGATGCGTTAGAGTTATTAGATCAAAAATTCTACTCAAATACATTTGAGGAAAACTTTAAAATAATGGTTATGGTTGGAGGGTCTGGACTTTACGTAGATGCAGTAGTGAAAGGCTTAGATAAGTTTCCGAATGTACCCGATGAAATTCGAGAAAGCTTAAATTCTGAATTAGAAAAATTTGGAATTGAACATCTTCAGAAACAGTTAGAAAAAGTGGATTCTACCTATTATGATAAGGTTGACATTCACAACCCACATAGAGTTATTCGTGCTTTAGAAGTTTTTTATGCCTCTAATCAACCTTATTCATCTTTCCTAAACCAAACACCAGCAGAAAGAAATTTTAAAACTATTTATATTGGTCTTACTGCCAATCGAGAAGTTGTTTACGATCGGATTAACCAGAGGGTAGACATAATGATTTCTGAGGGATTAATTGAAGAAGCACAGAAACTACTTCCCTATAGAGACAGAAACGCACTTCAAACTGTGGGATATCGGGAGCTTTTCGAATATTTTGATGGTAAAATAACCAAAGAAGCCGCTATCTCTGAAATCAAGAAAAACACAAGAAGATTTGCAAAAAGGCAAAACACTTGGTTTAAAAAAAACAGTGAAATTTATTGGTTTGATTATCAAACCAAAGCTGAAGAGATTATTGATTTCATAAAAAGAAAAAACGCCCAATAAAGGCGTTTTTCTTACACTTATGTTATTTTCTTGACAGGTAGGTTAATTGTCAACTTCATTTTTAACTACCAAACGGAATCCTTCTCCGTGAATATTCACAATCTCTACTCCATCGTCTTTGCTTAAATATTTTCTAAGCTTTGCGATATAAACGTCCATACTTCTTGATGTGAAATAGTTATCATCACGCCAAATTTTAGTCAATGCTAATTCACGAGCCATAAGGTCGTTTTTGTGTAATGCTAACATTCTAAGTAGTTCATTTTCTTTTGGAGATAGTTTAATTGGATCTTCATCTTTATAAGTAAGAAATCTCAATTTTGAATTCAAAAAGAAGTTTCCTATTTCAAATTCAAATTGTTTACTATCTGCAATAGAATCGGTTGCTTTTCTTTGGATGATTGCTTTAATTTTCATCAATAGTACTTCACTATCGAAAGGTTTATTTAGATAATCATCTGCTCCAACTTTATAACCTTTCAACACATCTTCCTTCATAGCTTTCGCTGTTAAAAAGATGATAGGAATTTCTTCATTCTTCTCTCGAATTTCCTTAGCAAGAGTAAAACCATCTTTATACGGCATCATTACATCTAGAATGCAAAGATCGAAATCGTCTTTCTTGAATTTTTCAAAGCCTTCCATACCGTTTTTTGCATGGGTTACGGTATAATCATTCATGGCTAAGTAATCCTTTAATACTGTCCCGAAATTGGGATCATCTTCTACAAGAAGGATTTTTTTGTTTTCTGTTTCCATAATTCTATGATATTAAGTGTAATTTTAAAATAAAAGTTGTGCCTTTTCCCTTTTCGCTTTCTACGTATATTTCTGCATCATGATCATCTAGAATGCTTTTTACGTAAGCAAGACCAAGACCATGGCCTTTAACGTTGTGTATATCGCCTGTGTGTTCTCGGTAAAATTTTTCAAATATTCTTTTCAATACTGCCTTACTCATTCCTGGACCTTGATCCCTTATTTTTAGAATAATACTGTTTTTTACATTCTCCGAATAGATATCTATTTTTGGTTCGTCCTCAGAGTATTTAACTGCGTTATCCAAAATGTTTACTATAACATTAGTCATATGCGACTTATTGGCTAGTATAGAGTTTTTAATAGCTCCAAAATGAGTTTTTATATATCCACCTCTATTTTCAACTATAAGATTTAGGTGATTAACTGCTTCAAGAGTAACTTCCTTAAGATCTACAGGTTCTTTAGGTAAATTAAGTTCGTTTTTCTCTAGTTTAGAAATTCGCAATACGTTTTCGACTTGTGCATGCATCCTTTTATTTTCGTCGCGAATCATTCCTAAGTATCGTTCAAGAAACTCTTTATTGTCTTTTACCTTCGGGTTTTTCAAAGAATCTAAAGCCAGATTAATCGTGGCAATCGGAGTTTTAAACTCGTGAGTCATGTTATT
>DATGMT010000114.1:0-14256 GCA_035307265.1 Aequorivita sp. | reverse complement strand
CTCCAAACCACATGGCGCCATTTGTTCCTTCAAGTTCAAATAGTTTAACAAATTGGGCTGCAGCTTGATTGGCTTGAAACATATTTCCGCCTCCAAAGGAACCTCCAATTACAAAAATGGCAAAAAGAACTGCTAATACTTTTCCAAAGCCTCCCATCCCTTTTTGAAGGAGACCTTTTTTAAGATAATACATAGGGCCTCCATAAACCGTTCCGTCGGGTCCTATGTCTCGATACTTAACTCCCAATGTACATTCAGCAAATTTTGAAGCCATTCCTAAAATTCCTGCTATAATCATCCAAAAGGTAGCACCCGGCCCACCAATAGATAACGCAACTGCAACACCTGCAATATTTCCTAAACCAACTGTGGCTGAAAGCGCAGCAGTTAAAGCTTGAAAATGCGAAACCTCACCATCTGCATCATCATCTCGAATGGTTTCAATTATATCTTCTTGTTCATTTGGAGTTACATCTCCATATAGTGTATCTGCCCCGTGCTTTTCAATATCCTCATACTTTCCTCTAACAACTTTAATGGCCGTTAGAAACCCCGTAATGTTTATTAATTTAAAATAGATAGTGAAATAAGTTGCTCCACCTATCAAAACGATTACCACCCAAGGAATTTGAAAAGTTTCCGTAAAAGGAATTTCGTAAAATATAGCTTCAACAAACCAACCTGTGTAATCTTTAAATATAGAATCTATCTTATCTGCGGTAGATTGTTTTGCAAAATTTATAAATGGAATTAAAAATGCGAATAGCGTAAGAAGATTCTTCTTCATAACTTGTTTTTAATTTGAGAACATTTTGAGTTAAAACACAGCAAGATGCCGAAAAAAGTTAAGAATTTCAAAGAATTAGTCGGGAATTTGTTAACACAGTCTTAAATACAGAAGCTTCTAAAGACTTTCACAATAAGCTATACTCCTATAATACATATAGTTACTACAAATCGAAGACAGAAGTCCTCTTGGTGTTAACAAGATCTTTTAGCTTAAGAACAAATGCAAGCGTAAGATAAATTGCAAAACCAACACCTAAAGTGGCAAACGAAACGTAAATAAAAAAAAGCCTTACACTTTTAGCGCGCATCCCCATGCGATCTGCTAAACGGGAAGAGACATAAAAACCTCTTTTTTCGAGGTAGTATCGTAATGAGTAAACAGCTTTTAACATCGAATACAAAGTACCTTATTTCTTTCCAAATTTACAACGTTAACCTTGAGAAAACCATCAAAAGAATATCATTTCAAACTACGAGTGTTTTTGGAGTCTAAAATTGTATTTCCAATTGCACATTTCAAACATTGATTTTTATCGCAGTATTCATTTTTGAGCTCTAAAAGTGCTTGGCTATGATATGAATTTACTGAAACTTTTTTCAATGTATTGAACTTATTGATAATACTGTTTTCTTCTGAAGGAATTTGCATTGCAATGTTCATAACCTTTTCGATAACTTCCTTTCCTTGTTGCCTAGCATAACAAAATTTTATAGGCAGAAGCGTGTTTATAATCAACAAGTTCACAAACTTCTTAGTGATTTTCTTTTGGCGTTTTGAAGAAGGAACCCCAAAATTGTAATGCGTATCCCAATAATCTGTAGTGCCTACATTGAACAATTCATAAATACCTTCAAGTTTATTAATCTCTATTACTTTTGAAAATAAGGTTTTATGCTTAAAATAAACCATGGACAGTTGCGATAGCCTAAGTGTTGGAAAGTTGGGAGGACGCAAACGAAAAAATTTAGGCGAAACTACACCTTCATTAGATAAAGAATATTTGTGTTTAAGATATTGATATCGGCTTTTGAGGTCTTGGAAATAAGCATCTTCTACATTGTCATCTAACAACGTTGCTTGTCCTAATAAAAGCGCTTCTAACGCTACACAATCTTGACTGTTTTTTTGAATTATTGAAAAATCGATAGACTTTGCAATGCTAAAAAACGACTCCCCATTTACTTTAAGTCCAAAGTTTTTACACAGCATTCTAAACAGCAGTGACTCCCAATGATTTTGAGAGGAAACCAACTCTTGCTTTAAAGTTTCCTCTTTACGTTCTAATCTTTCTAAGTACAACCGCTCTAGCCAATGGTCTAATATAAATGAATCTACTTGTGGAAAGTCACTTTCGCAGTTAATCCATTTTTTCTGTTTTGAAAAAAGCTTTTGGTACTGGTTTACTGTATCTACAGAAACGTAGTCCTTAACTATAAAGGTTGGTATTTCGGAGCCGTCACTTCTATAAACTTTGGTGTCGTGTTCCCAAACAACGTGAAGAATAACGTTGTTATAGGCTAAATCTGCTTGATGGTTGTGTGCGTACCAATCAGATGACTTTATGTGAATTTCTAAATTGCCCGCCCAAAGCTGCCCTCCTATTTCAATTTGAGCATTGAAAAAATCCGGGCCTGAGTCAAAGTTATGACTGCCTGGATATTTTACGTGGAGTTTTTCGTTATTCGATGTGAAAAAATTGATTCCGTCGAATTTTTGAAATTTCCACACATAGTGTAGAAAATCCTCTTTCATTCTTAATTTTATTTAACGGGAGATCAAGTGTTTAAAAGAATAAATATACAAAAAGAATGAGTATCAAGAACTACTCCTTTGTCTTTTTGTCTTTAGGCTTATCTTTTCCTTTTTCAGAAATAGTATCCACAAAAAGAATGCGATTCCACTTGCGTAGGCGACGGTTGAGAACTAAATATCGAACAACTCCTATTCCTAAGAAGATTATACAAACAACTAATGCTAGGTAACCAATCCAATGAATCCTGTTTAATCCTTCTAACTGTAGCAATCCAAGTCCTCCTAACAGCAAATAGAGAGACGAGCGAATATAGGATAGCAAAGTACGTTCATTGGCAAGCTTAGTGCGTTCTAACGCCAATATTTCATTAGTGTTAACAGGCACTGGTTTAGTGCGTAAAAATCGGAAAAGTTTCTTTGCTTCGTTTTTCATCTCTTAATAGATACACCTGGTGATCATTGGTAGTGTCCACATGCTTAAATATATATAATTTAATGCAGACTTACAGTATAGCCTAAAAGTCGAAAACTTGAAAGCCAACAGGAATACTACCTTTACTTCTCTTCCTTAAAGTAAATAAGAAATTAATCTTCGATAAAACCTTGCTCACGCATCCAGTCATCGTTGTACATCTTACCAACGTAACGACTTCCGTGATCATGGAAAAGAACCACCACCACATCGTCTTTGGTGAATTTATCTTTTAACTGTAGCAATCCTTTTATAGCTGCTCCTGCTGAATTACCCAAAAAGAAGCCTTCCATTTTGGCTAATTTCTGAGTGTAGATTGCAGCATCTTTATCGGTTACTTTTTCAAAACCATCGATAATACTAAAATCTACGTTCTCTGGAAGAATGTCCTCTCCAATTCCTTCGGTTATATAAGGATAGATTTCATTCTCATCAAAAATTCCAGTTTCGTGATATTTTTTAAAGACACTTCCATAGGTGTCAATTCCCCAAACTTTCACATTTGGATTTTGTTCTTTTAGATATTTTCCAACACCACTAATGGTACCTCCTGTTCCAACTCCCACAATAAAATGAGTTACCTTACCATCAGTTTGTTTCCAAATTTCTGGCCCAGTACTTTCATAGTGTGCTTGAGCATTACTTGGGTTATCATATTGATTTACATACCAACTATTGGGGGTTTCATCTGCCAATCTTTTTGAAACAGAGTAATAACTACGTGGGTCTTCGGGAGCAACTTCTGTTGGACAAACAACGACTTCACTACCAACAGCTCTTAGAATATCTATCTTCTCTTTACTCTGTTTGTCGCTTATAACACAGATCATTTTATATCCCTTAACAATCGCTGCAAGAGCAAGTCCCATTCCAGTATTCCCAGAAGTTCCTTCAATAATTGTCCCTCCTGGCTGCAACCTTCCGTCAGCTTCTGCATCCTCAATCATTTTTAAAGCCATTCGGTCTTTTACCGAGTTTCCAGGATTAAAGGTTTCATATTTGGCGAGTACCAAAGCTGGGATATCTCCTATTATATTATTGATTTTAATCATTGGTGTGTTACCAATTGTTCCCAAGATATTTTCTGCGTATTCCATAGTGTAATTTGAAGCGACAAATGTACAATTTATTGATGAAAAGAAAAGGCTTCAGTAGTTTTCAAGATTGACAGTTGTATTTGCTTCTACTCAAAGCGAATTGCCTTCACAGGAGAAATTTTAGAAATTATGAACGAAGGAATTAAAAGCATTAGCAAACACAACAAAAATGTTCCGCCGTTAAGAATTAAAACATAATCCAAGCTCAAGTAAACAGGTGCTTCAGAAACATAATACGTGTTTGGATCTAACGGAAATATCTTTCCATATTTTTGAAGTAACAATAGCCCAATCCCGATTAAATTTCCCCAGAACAAACCAACGCCAATGAGGTACATCGCGTTATATAGAAATATTTTCCTAACACTTCCGTCATTGCTCCCCATTGCTTTTAGAATACCTATCATTTGGGTTCTTTCTAAAATTAAAACTAGAAGTGCTGTTATCATATTTATTCCTGCAACCAAAATCATGATTCCAATGATTGCGAGAATATTGAAATCGAAAAGATCCAACCATTCGAAAATAGTAGAATACTTGTCGCGAATAGTTTGTGTGTCGAGAGTACTTCCTGTTTCTTGATAAACAGCATTTCCTATAGGGACTATTTCATCAAAATCATTGACAAAAACTTCAAAAGCACCTATTTGATCCTCATCCCATTTATTAAGCCGCTGCACATGCCTAATATCGGCCATAACAAACTGTTCATCAAATTGTTGAAACCCACTATTGTAAATTCCCACAATAATAAAACCTCTGCTTCGAGGAGTTTTTGAAACCTCATCATTTAAAAAGAATGTAGTGACTTTGTCTCCTAATTTTAAATGAAGCCTGTTTGCTAAATATTCAGAAATTAAAATGTCCTCATTTAATTCATCTTTATAATTGGGCAAACTACCTTCAGTCAAGTAATCTTCAAAGTATTTCCAATCATAGTCATCGCCCACTCCCTTAACCACAATCCCTTCAAAGTCAGTTTCAGTACGGATTACACCTCCCTTGGAAGCAGACACTTGAACGTGCTTAATTCCTTGAACAGATTCAAATTTTGGGTAAAAAGGTTGGTTCTTTGAAATTGGATTTTGTGAATCGTTAGAAAAGTTGGTGTCAAAATTGGTTATTATAATATCACCATTAAAAGCAGAGACTTTTTCTCGAATCTTTTTTTGAAGCCCAACACCAGTAGCAATCGAAATAAGCATCATGATAATCCCTATAGCAATAGCTGAAATAGCGATTTTTATTATCGGTGCCGAAATACTACTTTTATAGTCCTTGGAAGCAATGATGCGCCGAGCGATGAAAAATTCGAAATTCACTTAGATTGTATGAAGTTATCTTTTTTCAAAAATACTGTTTTATTGGGTCTACTGACAATTTTATCTTGCGGAAGTTCTGTAGAAAAAAATTCTGATAATTCCGAAAAGGATAGTCAACTAACCCATATTGACGAAGATAAAAACCATTTATCAAATAAGATAATTGTTGGAGCAGAACAATTTGACTCGTATTCATATTTGTTGAAAAACAAGAATATTGGAATTGTCGCAAATCAAACCTCGTTTTTAGAAAGTGAAAAACAGCATTTAGTTGACTTCCTAATTTCAAAAAAGATAGCTGTAAAAAAAGTTTTTGCACCCGAGCATGGATTTCGAGGCACTGCTGATGCAGGTGAACATATTAAGGATGGTGTAGACTCTAAAACGGGAGTGCCATTAATTTCACTCTACGGAAGCAACAAAAAACCTTCGCAAGAACAACTAAAAGGAATTGACGTAGTGGTTTTTGATATTCAAGATGTGGGCGCACGTTTTTACACCTACATTTCGACACTTCATTATGTCATGGAAGCTTGTGCGGAAGCAGGTATTCCTGTAGTAGTGATGGATAGGCCAAACCCAAATGGGCATTATGTAGATGGTCCTATATTAGAAAAAGAACATCAAAGCTTTGTGGGAATGCACCCTATCCCGATTGTACACGGAATGACAATTGGCGAATATGCTAAAATGATAAATGGCGAAGGATGGCTTAACAATAATTTGAAAGCTACTCTAACAGTAATCGAAATGAAAGGCTACAACCATCAAATGACCTATTCACTACCCGTGAAGCCTTCACCCAACTTACCTAATGATAAATCCATAAACCTCTATCCTAGTCTTTGCTTCTTTGAAGGAACCTTCATTAATGCCGGTCGAGGTACCGATATGCAATTTCAAGTTTTTGGAGCTCCAAGTTTACCGAGCTCTCAATATTCATTTAAATACACACCTCGTTCTAACGAAGGCGCTAAAAATCCAAAATTTAAAGATCAACTTTGTTATGGAAAAGATCTTAGAAAAGAACCTAACCTCGATAGGATTAATCTTGAATGGCTAATTGATGCATATAATGCAAACGGCAAAAAGAAGGATTTTTTCAACTCATTTTTTGTGAAATTAGCTGGAACAAAAAAACTACAAGAACAGATCGAGCAAGGATTAACTGCCGAAGAAATTAGAAGCACTTGGAAAGATGGACTGTCTAAGTTTAAAGAAATTCGCGAAAGATATTTACTATATCCATAATTCCATTCCTTAAGCCATTTTCGCACTTAATAGACTTACAAAAACACTACAACCCACCACACACATTTGTCATCACCATATATGAAAGACGTTATAGGCATTGCCTTATTAGATTACTTCAACGGAAAGTATACAGAAGACATACTCACCGAAACAAATATTTCTGAAGAAGATGAATTTCCACTTCCTTATTTCTTCCGAAGTTTTAAAGAAATGCCCACTGTTGAACAAAAGGCTTTAAAATTGGCAAAAGGCAAAATTCTTGACGTTGGTTGTGGTGCAGGAAGTCATGCGCTATATCTTCAAAATAAAGGAATGGACGTAATGGCTATTGACACGTCGCCTGGAGCGATTGAAGTTTGTAATCTACGAAAGCTTAAAAACACTAAAAACATTGACTTACTCAAACTAAATGATGAAACGTTTGACACCATTCTCTTGCTCATGAATGGAACGGGGATATTTCAAAACCTTGTAAACACTTCAAAATACCTTCAACATTTAAAGACTTTATTAAATCCAAATGGTCAAATTCTAATAGACTCTAGCGATTTAAAATACATGTATGACTCCTCTGAAGAAGGTGGCATTTTAGTGCCCGCCGATAGATATTATGGCGAATTAGAATATACAATGCGCTATAAAGAAATTGTAAGCGATGCTTTTGATTGGCTTTATGTAGATGAAAAAACGTTTGAAAATATATGCACCTTAAACGGACTCAACCTTGAGGTTATAGAACGTGGTGAAAATTTCGACTACCTAGCGAGGATTACCTTTATAAAATAAGTGCAGCGGTTTACTCTTCTGCTTCATACACCATTTCCCCATTTATAAAAGTTGCAAATACTTTTGTGTTCGGGATTTCATCAAGGTCAGCTTTCATAATATCTGTATCTATAACTATGAAATCTGCAAATTTTCCTACTTCTATACTACCTTTTTCATTTTCTTCAAAATTGAAATAGGCAGGCCAAATCGTCATCCCCCGAAGTGCTTCCTCTCTACTCAAAGCATTTTCCATTTGAAATCCATCTTCAGGATAATTTTTTAAATCTTTCCGTGCAACAGCTGCATAAAAAGTATGCATAGGGTTTACTTTCTCCACAGGAAAATCGGTTCCTAGTGCAACTTTACCAGCTTTATCTAGTAGTGTTTTGTTGGCGTATGCTCCTTTCATTCGGTCTTTACCAATTCTATCTTCTGCCCAATACATATCGCTTGTAGCATGTGTTGACTGAACTGAAGGAAGAATATTCTCATTAAAATATTCAAAATCTTCTTCAGAAATGATTTGGGCGTGCTCTACTCTCCATCTTCTATCCGACTCACCTTTTAATGCTTTTTTATATGCTCTTAAAACCGAAACATTTGCTGAATCTCCAATGGCGTGACTATTCATTTGAAATTCAGACTTTGCTAATCGAGAAGCTATATAATCTAAGCTATCTGATGGAGTTATCATTGCTCCGTAATGATTGTGCTTGTCGCTATAAGGCTTTCTTAAAGCAGCACCACGAGACCCCAGTGCTCCATCAGAAAATATTTTAAAAGAACGAACATTGAGTCGGTCGGTTTTATAAACTCCTTGTTTTAAATAATAATCTAAGTTTTCTGGACTATTACTTACCATTGCATAAACCCTAAGCTTGAATTTATCTTGTTTTTGAAGCGTATCGATAAGTTCGATAATACTTCTGTCCAAACCTGCATCGTCAACTGTTGTTAAACCGTTTTTTAAAGCAATTTTCTCTGCTTCTAATAATGCTTTGGTTGAAATCTCTTTAGTTGCGGTAGGGATAGTTTGGTTTACCAACTGCATCGGACTATCGATTAAAATCCCCGTTGGCTCACCGTTTTCTATAACTACTTCACCTCCACTCATTTTGGTTTCGGCTGTAATACCCGCAAGCTCAAGAGCCTTTGAATTTACTAAAAGAGCGTGTCCATCAATTCTTCTTAAAGCAACTGGAGTATCTGGAAAAAGTGAATCGAGTTTATGTTTTGTTGGAAACTCTTTATTTTCCCAAGTATTTTGATTCCATCCTCTACCTGTTATATAGGAAACTTGTTTCTGTGCTTGAAACGCAGCCAACCTTCCTATCACCTCATCAAAACTTTTAGCACCTACTAAATCTACATTCTGTAAACTTAAACCTAGACCATATAAGTGTGCGTGTGCATCTATAAGACCTGGAAGAATGGTATAACCTTTAGCATCGTAAGTTTTTTTGAGAAAGTATTTAAGTTCGAGTTCCGGTTTTAATCCAATTTCTAGGATTTTTCCGTCCTTCACAACAAAAGAACTAGCTTTACTAAACTCATTGTCTACAGTGTAAATATTAGCGTTAATCACCAATAAATCTGCAGGTATTTTATCTGGGGCACAGGAAAAAAAAGCAATAGAAATTACTGCCAATAATAGTTTTCTCATCACAAATCGAATTGATATGTAAAAATAGAAAAGTTCTACAACTCGATTGTATGAATTGAAGTTTAGTTAGAAAGTAACTTGATTTTATTTAAAAAACGAAGTCTCTTACCAGTCAAACTTATAGGTTGCTCCCACTAAAACTTGAATGCCTTGAACTGGATAGTTCATCCATTTAGTGTAGTTATCGCTAAATAGATTACTTCCTTTTGCAAATGCAGAGAGCCTTTCTGTAAAGCGATACCCAAAATGTACGTTTGCATCAACATACACATCTAAAGTAACCACTTCTGAAAGTGTATTAGAATCTAACACAAGATCCTTACGTTCTCCTACATAAAATATAGAAGCTCCTCCATAAAGCTGTTCTGTAATATTGAAGTTTGAAAACAGAGATGCTTTAAACTCAGGCATGTTCCACGCATGTTCTTGTAGGTCTGTTTTATAATTAAAGTAGTTAGCATTTACTCCTAATGAAAACATTTTAGAAACTGCAAATTGCAATTCTCCGAAAACTTCTAATGTATTCAAATCGTCATACACAACGTTAAACGAGTTTCCATATTCATAACCTTCAAGTCCAGTTGCTACTGCTTTTAGCTGATTGGCTTGAAAAAATGCTTTGTTTTCATCTTGACCATAAGAAGCTCTTAGGTTATAGCCCACTAAATTAGAAACCATTCCTTTAATTCCTGCAAATCCTTCATAAATGTTTTTGGTTGGTAGAACATAAAGAGTTGGAGAAACAAATGGATTTTGTTCTTTAAAGTTATAATACGTGTTCTGCTCCAAGCCTCCTTCAGCACCTCCATAGATGATTACCGATTCATCCAATAAACGATATGAAGCTTTCAACCTTGGAAATAATGAAAATTCAGTTTCGCTATTTTCAGTGTCCATACTCACGTATCCAGCAACTCCTAGCGAGACACTTAAATCTTCATTTGCATATGAAAGAGACGGAGCAAGCCCAGCATTTAAATTACTGTACTTTATTCCTCCTGTATTGAAGTAGTCTCTATCAAAACTTCCAGCCAAATAATCTATATCACCATCTACTTTCAAGTTTAAACTTTCAAAAGGAATTGTAAACTCAGGCTTTAAAACTGCATTGATTTCTGAAGAAGAGAATGAGTCACCTAAATATCTTACGTTTAAAGCAGCCTTTTCAAAAATTGAATTATCAAAAGCCATGCTTCCTCCTAAGTATCCACTGAAATAGCTATGTTTCGGATCAATTCCATCCAAAACTGTTTGTGAATACGTTTGGTACTCTTCATTTAAACCATACCAATTAAATAATTGATGCTCCACACCAAAATCTAAACTATAAGTCGCATCTCGTTGTCTACTAGTATAGTTAGCATCTAAGCTTGTGTCGTAAAACTTATTGTCAAGCTTCACTCCTTTTATATCACCTTGAGAAGAATTGTGACGAAAGAAAAACCCAACATTATCTGTACGGCTGATTTCAAAATTACTATACAATTCTCCTAAAATTGTGGTGTAATTCCCAAATCCTAAAGTTGCATAGTTATCGTAAGTTTTTTCACTTTTCGGCTTTTTAATATTGCTCGCAGTCCCTTTTACTGGAGTAAAAGTCGATGCTACTGGAACAGAGAAAATAGTATACTTTACTTTCTTTTTCTGAGTAGAAGTAGAATCGTATAAACTTGGAGTTTCCTTTACTTTAAATGCATCGGAAATGGTTGGTGAATATGGTTTCACAATGTTCACAACTTCAGTTCCAAGTTCTTTCTCTTGAGAAAATAGTGAAAGGCTGAACAGCAATGTTGTCGCTAATGATAAAAATACTATTCCTTTATTTGACATATTTATTCCTAATATGGTTTGATGAGTAATTTTAGACTTCTCAGGTCTTTTGATACCTATGAGATTTAGATAGATTAATTTCCAGTATTTACTGATGAATTTGTCTTTGCTTCAGCACTCTTTATAATTGCTAGCTCCGCTTTAGCTTCCTCCACAATTTCTGGATAATCAGTAAAGTTATTGATTACGCTATCTAGTATATAAGTGGCTTGATATGCATCTTTTAATTCATAAAAGTTTTTCGCCATAAGCACCAATCCTTTGGCTCCAAAAAACTTGTAACCTGAATAGTCCTTAGCTAATTTTTGAATTGTAGCATTAGATTCTGCAAACTTCCCTTCTTTATTTTTGAAATAGGCTTCATAATAAAGTGCCTCTGCTGCTAACTGACCTGTTGCAATTTTCTGAACCTCAGCATAAGCAGCCTTAGCTTTCACTTCGTTATTTGTCTGCATTGCAGAACGAGCAATAATAACCTGTGCATCACTCTTTATAGTGTTATCTATTTTTGAGTTTTGAAGTACTTTTTCAGCATAACCAACTGCTTCGGAATACTGTTTCAATTCGTATGAAGCTCTCATACTATTAGTTTGTGCAAAAATGATATTCTGTGGGAAATCTGCTTCTGTTTCTAATCGTTTTAGATAAGTTAAAGCATTTCGATAGTCCTTTTTTCCTAAATGCAATTCAGAAATACGCGCTAGAGCTTGTTCTGTATATTCGCTTCTTTCTCTGTCTACAACATATTTAAAATGTGGAATTGCTTGGTCTGCTTTTTTATCATTAAAGAATATTTGACCTAGATAAAAATGAGCTTTCAAAGCGTTTTTCCCATTCGGGAATTGCTTCAAATAGGCTTCAAACCTCGTTTTAGCTTGAGAATGATTATTTTCTAAATACGGTTGCTCTGCTGCCATATAAGTAGCGTCATCCAGTTCGGTGTCGCCTACTTCAACATAGTTTAGTGTTTTTACCCACGCAGCGTATTCATTCACTTTCCCTTCATCTATATAGATAATCTTGGCAGATGAAACTGCTTGCAAAGCTTCTGGAGTTGAAGGATAGTCCTTTGCTACTCGTTTAAAAATGGCAAGTGCGTCATCACTTCTTCCTGCGATATCATATATCAACGCTTTTTTCAACAAGGCTTGAGGAACAAAACTACTGTTTGGATTATCTCTCACAAGTTGATCGTAGGCAGCAATCCCTTCGTTGTTTTTGTTTTGAGCTATATATGTGTTTCCTAATTCATATAGAGCATCGTCCTTATAAACCGAGTTTGGATATTTTTTAATAAATGAAATAAGGTCTTCAATTTTTCTTTCAGCTCTATCAACAAATCCGTAGCTAATTGCTTTTTGGAATTCAGCATAGTCGTTTCCGCCCATTTCAATAGCTGAATTATAGTTTTCCATTGCGGGCCAATACTGACTCGTAACAAAATAACTATCGCCTAAACGCATGTAGGCATCCTTCTTTCTTGTAGGGTTAGCATCTCGAGACCCAACATAACTTTTAAAGTTAGATATTGCTTCATCATAGTTTTTCAACTTAAAATGAACGTATGCTAAATTGTATTTCAAGTTTTCAAATTCTGAAGTGTTCTTTGCTCCAGGCATCTGTTGAAACTTGTTATAACCTCTTAACGCTTTCTCAAAGTTAGAAAGCTGATATTCACTTTCTGCCTTCCAATATGTAGCTCTCACGGTAAAACTTGGAGTTTTCTGATGCTTTAGACTTTTATCTAAATACGTAATTGCATCTAGGTAGTTACTCTCGTTATAAAGTTCAATACCACGATAAAAAGCTACTTTTTGGTAGGCTTCATCATCGTGAAAACTCTTGTTGTTTTCCAATAGATCCATCGCTTCTTTGTAATTTCTAGAAGTGATATAGCTATCGATTAGAAGTCCTTTCAACTCTTCTGTATTAGTGTTTTTTGGATACTTCTCAATGAAGTCTAAAAGAACTTGAGGCGTACTTTTATAACTATTTCCAATTTCATAACTCAACTTGGCGTAGTTCAAATTGGCATCTTCCTGAATTTCTGAACTAAAGCTCATTTCTGAAGCATTTTTGAAAGCGTTTAATGCTTCTTGCTTTTTATTGAGTTGCAAATAACTTTCAGCCAAATGATAGTAAGCATTCTGTGCTACGTCGTCTTTTCCATCTACAATTTTATTGAACTCACCGATAGCTTTTTCAAAATCGCCTTGTTTATAGTAGGCATAGCCCAATTGATAATAGTCTGTATTATTCCATTTACCGCGAGTTCCTTTATATTCTTTTAAGTATGGAATTGCCTCACTATACTGACCTAGGTTGAAATAACTTTCTCCAATAATTTTTGAAAGTTGGCTTTTTTCCTGTGGGTTCGACTTTGAATATTGTGACTTACCCATTTCGATAGCCTTTTCAAAATTTCCTTGTTTGAAATTCATATCGGCTTGGTAGTAAGACAAGTTTTCAGAATAACGCTCCTCCCCTTTCACTTCCTCGAACAACTCATTAGCCTCCTGATAGTTATCTCCTTCATAAGCGATAAAACCTAAATAGTATTTTGCCTGAGAGCCATATTTTTCAGAAGTAGAAACACTACTGAAATAGTTTTTAGCCTCATCAAATCGTTTGGCTTTAAAAAAGACATATCCATTATTAAACTCAAAACGTTCTCGTTCTGCGCCAGTTAGATTATAAGTATCTACTTTATCATACCATTTTTGAGCTTGAGAATACTTCCCATTATCGAAATAATAATTAGCTACGTCTAGATATGCAGAGTTACGTTTAACACTTGTCGGGTATTTTGCTGCAAAATCCTCCATTAGCTGATCGGCATTTTGCTGGTTCAGGCGAACAGCAATATTGGCGATATAGTATGCGCAATCACTCTGAATGCTCTCATCCTTGTTATTATCTTTAATTTTTTCAAAAAGACTCTGCGCAGCTAGATACTGGCCGTTATTATATAATTCCAAAGCTTGATTATATTGAGCCATTGGATTGGTATATACCGCAGATTGTTGTGAAAAAGATGAAAATGAAAGAAATAAAAAAAGCGAAAAGACAAGAAAGTTCCTAATCATTATTTACAGTGTTTAAAGGCGTAAAGATATTTAATCTTAAGTGTAGAAGTGCGCTATACTGTGAATTTTTAGAGTTTATTAACGATTGATTTTTTTGTTGCTTTTCTTAGAATGATAACGGTGAAATAATTTTTAAATTATCCAGTAACACAGCAAAAAATAATTCGAATTAATAATTCACAATTAAACACCTATATACTCTCAACACTACAAATTCCTTTG
>DATGMT010000113.1:0-5280 GCA_035307265.1 Aequorivita sp. | reverse complement strand
AGCATCGGCTCATGGCAAGGCAAACATGATGAGATTCTACTATTTCCAAGAGCAGGAAGCATTTACACGCAACCCAGAAACAGGAACCTATAAGGTTGATTTTGATAAGATGACCCAAGCAATGCACTCGCTTGCCGAAAGCATACTTGTAATCCAAGGAAATGGCGACTACGAAGGGGCAAATAGGATGCTCAATGAAATGGGATTTATTAAAGAGGAGCTACAAGCCGATCTGGATAGGATTAACAACCTAAATATCCCTGTTGATATAAGGTTTAAGCAGGGAAAACAATATTTAGGACTATAAACTCAGGGGTTATCCCCTCCTCTAACTACAATACTTCAAAGTTTTAAAGCGTTGACAATCAAAATTAATTGTCGACGCTTTATTTTATATAATCATTTATCACCATAAATACTATCAGCCTAAACTTAAAATGTTTTTCAGTAGTGACCGAGTAAATTTTAAAAAAACGGGGTTACTCCTAAAAAGTTTCACCCCTTGTTGTAATTTTGTTTTTCCACAAATAAAAAAACAACATGAGCAAAGATAAAGAGATTCGTTTTGTCGGACAGCCGATTTTAAAACAAATATTAAAATTGATTGACACAGTAAACATACAAGGTTTAATCAATAAGCACCAAAGCGACTATTATTACAAGGCTTTCAAGACTAGAACGCACTTAATCACTATGCTTTTTGGTATTCTTAGTCGTTGTGATTCTATGACTGAGATTTGTGAGGGGTTAAGAGCTTTAGGAGGTAAGTTGAATCATTTAGGATTAGAAAAAGCTCCTGCAAAGAGCACTGCTAGCGATGGTTTACGTAATCGCAGCAATGAATTCTTCGAGGATCTGTACTTTACATTGGTGGAAAAATACCAATCATTTTTGTCGGACAGCCGAACTTACGGATTGACCTTTAAAGAAGTCTTGCTTATTGATTCAACGACAATCCGACTATTCAGTGATATACTTAAAGGAGTAGGACGGAATCCCAAAGGTGATGGGAAGAAGAAAGGTGGGCTAAAAGTACATATGTTAATTGATGCGGTTCAGTCCGTAGGTCGATTTGTGAAAATTACAGCAGCAAAAGTTCACGATAAGAACTTTTTAAGAAGTTTGGAGCTGATATCTCACAGTATGATTGTATTCGATCGAGCTTACAACTATTATCATCAATTTGCTATGTGGACACATCAACATGTTTATTTTGTAACAAGACTGAAAAAGAATGCTGTTTATAACGTTATTGAAGTGCTTCGAAAGCATTATAGGAAACAAGGACAAGCAAAAGTGTTAAGCGATGAGATTATCGAGCTCGAATATAATCCAGAAGATGAGCATGGTAAAAAGAACACTAAAATTACGAAAAAAATACGGTTAAGGAAAGTATGCTATCAAGATGAGAGGAATCGGTATTACGAATTTTTAACCAACAATTTCAAGATAACCGCAGAAGAGGTCGCATTTTTATACAAAAAGCGTTGGGGAATAGAAATATTGTTTAAAAAAATGAAGCAAAACTTTCAATTGCATTATTTTTATGGAGAGAACATTAATGCCATTTACACCCAAGTATGGTGTACTTTAATTGCTCAATTGTTATTGACAGTAATCCAAAAAATGGCGAATGTAAAAAAAGCATTTTCAGTTGTAGCCACTTTGATAAGAATACATCTGATAAGTATGCTTGATTTAAATCAGTTGTTGAGAAGTAATAACAGAGAGTTCAATAAACAGATTAAGGATCCTCCAGATCAAATGACTATAAATTGGGGAGGGGTCTATTATTGAATTAAATAATCTATGTCCAGTACATAGGCATTAAAGAACAGAATTAATGAAAATAAAAATTTAGTCGGTTAATAGTGATAATAAATAAAAGCAAGTGCAGAATCGCTACTTGTATCAGTTTGGGATTCTGAAAATTCATCATGTTATACAAACCAATAATTACTCCAACTATCGCCGTAACTCTATATGTTGCTATGTTGATTTTGGGGATATTAAATGTCATTATGGTTAAGAATACAGGGGTCATTAAGCAGAATGCTAAGCTTGAGCCACTGTATAGTAAATGCATTGACTAATAATCTAAATGCCACACTAAGCCAAAATACATTGTTCTAAATTGATAATAATCAAAGTATTTGGCTGTGTAATCTTCATTGTATAGAGCTTCGCTTTCATTCTTTGTATCAAAAATGTTGTTTAACGAAGCAAATGCAACCAAAGCATTCTTTCTCAGTCTAATATATTTGCTGAAACTAATGTCAAAGCGGCTATAATTTCCATATTGAGAATGGTACAAATCACTAGAAAAGATGGGTTGAAAATAATTTGTTTGATTGTCAAAAGTAGCACCCGTTATTTCGTTATAATATGTTCCTGGACGGCTTGTATAGGTTAAAACTAAAGAAAATAACTTTTGATTATTATAATGAATTGACGTTTTTATTAGATAATTAAAGTCTTTAGCACCATGATAATTCTTATTATTTATTGTTATCTTTTGATTAATATATGAATTTGAGAACGAAAATTTAAAGTATTTATAAAAACTATGCTCAGCATATAATTCCAACCCAAACGTATTTATTTTGTCCGTTTTAAAGTAGGTATTAACAGATCGTTCTCCTGTTTCATTTTTATAATATGTGGCGGTTTTTAATAATGTGTTTGAAAACTCGCAGGTGTAATCTAATGCTGTTTGATAGCTTGATAGCAAATTGTATTCTACTGTGAAATAGCTTGGTATGGAATAATTATGGTATTTACCACCACTTAGTAATAATGATTGTTTTGCATTTAAACGATATTTTAGTCCTAATTGCGCACTGAAATAATATTTTTGACTTGCCACTGGCAGGTTACTTCTCACTCCCGAAGAAAAGGTTAGCTTGTCATTAATGTCCCAATTTCCATATAAATATGCTTCAAGAATATTATTATATATTGAAGAATCAGAAAAATAATTAGGGGAGCTTGGCGATAGGGCATAATAGTAGGTAGGAATGCTATCTTTAAACGTATTTCGATGATAATTGTGTGATACTCCAAATTGCAAATTTGTGCCTTCCAAAACGTGCCATTTATAGTCTATTGAAGTGTAAATCTGTCTCGTATTTTGAATGGAATTAATATTACCAAATTCGAAGCTTTGGTTGGAGTTATTTGCTCCGCTATTTACACTTAGCATTCCGTTTTTTGAGTAATATCTAAAATTGTTGACCGTAAAAAATCTTTTATTCAAACTTGCAGCACTTCCTGTATAATTGAAAGTTTGGCCATAACCGTTAAAAGATTCATCTATATAATAATTGTATGAATTTAGCTCGCCTTTTTTCCCAATTTTTTTATGAAAGTTAATGCCTAGGTCTTTATTGTAAAAGTTTTTAATGTTTGGTAGCTTGTTTTTTTGAATACCTACAAAAGCATCGGAAAGCTGGTAATTACCATAAACTTGAATAAATGAAACACCCATGACAATTTTTAGACACACACGAGCATGATTATTTCGCAATAACGTAACTTTGCAAAAAAAAGAGCCATGACAGCGACACAGGACAAAATAGAGTTTGACCAAGTTATTGAGCGGGGATGTGGTATAGACATCCATAAATCCGTATTGGTTTGCACCGTTCAGGGAAAAGGGGTTAAAACGGAAACCCGAAGCTATGATGCGTTCACAGAGTCGATCGAGCAGCTCGGGGGCTGGTTAAGTTCACTGGGCGTTACCCATATCGCCATGGAAAGCACGGGTGTCTACTGGAAACCTGTGTACAACATACTGGAAAAGGATTTTGCCATTGTGCTGGTCAACGCCCGCCACCTCAAGAACATACCCGGCAACAAGACCGACAAGAAGGATAGCAGGCGCATAGCCAAGCTTCTGTTGGCTGGTTTGCTCAAGGGCAGCTTCATCCCCCCCAAACCTGTGCGTGAAATGCGGGATCTAACCCGATACAAGCGTCGAATTATCGAGCAGATCGCATCGGAGAAGAACCGAATACACAAGTTCTTAGAGGATGCCAACATAAAGCTATCCTCGGTAGTTAGCAACCTGTCGGGCGTAGTCGCCACCAAAATAATAGACGCTATCATTGAGGGGGAGGGCGACCCAGAGGAACTCGCGAAGCTACGTCATGGGAAGATGAAGGCCTCAGAGCAAGAACTGATTGTGGCGCTTACAGGCAACCTGACAGACCACCATCGGTTCATGCTCAAAGTGGTAAAGCAATCGATTAAGGATAAGCAGGGCTTAATCAATGAGTTGGATAAGCAGGTAGACAACAAGCTAATAGAAAACGAGATGGTACTAGATGCCGAGTTGTTATCTACCATACCAGGCGTTGATAAAGAGGCAGCCGCTTACATACTATCGGAGATTGGCAACGATATGGAGCGCTTCCCCGATGAGCAGCACTTAGCCTCTTGGGCTGGGCTATGTCCAGGGAACAATGAGAGTGCGGGCAAAAAAAAAAGTTCACGAACCACGCACGGTGATAAATGGCTAAAGGCAATGATTGTTCAATGTGCGTGGGCAGCAACGCGAACCAAAGGAACTTATTTGCGGAGCAAGTACGATAGCTTGGCAGGAAGGAGAGGAAAAAAAAGAGCATTGGTGGCCGTAGGCCACAAAGTACTAATTGCAGCCTACTTCATCCTTAAAAACAAGGAACCGTACAAAGAATTAGGAGGCGAATTCTTGGAGACAAGGAACCGGGAGAAACAGATTAAGAGGCATCTACAGAAGCTAAGAGATTTGGGAGTAGATGTCTCGGATTATGCTGCATAAAGGTCGATTTTTTCTGGAGGTTGAAATATCCCATTAATACTGGGAAACCCCGAAAATGAAACTGATCTCAACGCTAAGCACACACGACTATTGCCATAGAGCATGAAGATGAAATTTTGAATCTCTTAGCGTTCACGCAGTAAAAAAACATGTACTAAAAAATGAAAATATAAACAGATGAAAGAAAACATCGTCAGAAAAAACCTTACTGCATAAATTACAAACGATTATGACCTTAAATTAACTAAACGACATTGTAATCTGCTTAGTAATTTTGGTTTGTTTACCGAGGCCATTATAACCCCAATAGTAGGACTTAAACGGCTTTTTGAATCTTTTTGGGGCTAACAACTTTTATTGCGGTATTGTAAATGCCCTCAGCATCAATACCACATTCGCGGTATAGTTCCTGAGGAGTTCCGTGCTCAATAAAGCGATCGGGTATTCCCATTCTAATCACTCTAGTGGCAAAACCATTG
>DATGMT010000112.1:0-13405 GCA_035307265.1 Aequorivita sp. | reverse complement strand
GCTAATTCAAATTGATTTGGAGCTACTTCATTGTGGCGTGTTTTTACAGGAATACCTAATAACATGCATTCCTTCTCTAATTGACGCATAAAATTAAGGGCTCTACTTGGAATAGAACCAAAATAGTGATCATCCAATTGTTGTCCTTTAGCAGCTGTGTGTCCTAAAAGTGTTCTTCCTGCCAAAGATATGTCTGGCCGTGATGCAGCCATAGCGCTGTCTACTAAAAAGTATTCTTGCTCCCAACCCAAAGTTGAGTTCACTTTTGTTACGTTTTTATCAAAGTATTTTGCTACTTCAGTTGCTGCATCGTCTACAGCTTGTAGTGCTCGAAGTAAAGGTGTTTTATAATCTAATGCTTCGCCGGTATAGGAAACAAAAACTGTTGGAATACATAAAGTGGTTCCATAAATAAATGCAGGTGAAGTTGGATCCCATGCTGTGTACCCTCTTGTTTCAAAGGTGTTTCGGATTCCTCCACTTGGAAAACTTGAAGCATCTGGTTCTTGCTGAACCAATTGATTACCGGCAAATTTTTCAATTGCTTGTCCATTACCTATAGTTTCGAAGAATGCGTCATGTTTTTCGGCTGTAGCACCCGTTAGTGGTTGAAACCAGTGTGTATAATGTGTAGCTCCTTTAGTAATTGCCCATTCCTTCATTCCCGTTGAAATGTGATCGGCTAGGTGGCGCTCTATTTTTGTTCCGTTTTCTATGGCATCCATCACACTCAGAAAAGAGTCTCTTGTGAGATATTGCCGCATAGCCGATTCATTAAAAACGTTTTTACCAAATAATTCTGAACGTCTCTCCCCTTCCTCAACTGGAACAGGCTCGCGATTAAGACTTGCTTTTACTGCATTAAATCTAAGTGTTGCCATATAATAATTGTTTTATTAGACCACAAATGTATGTTTTTTAGGAATACACCCCCTTAAAAGTTATATTAAATTTTAAAAAGAATGTTTTTAAATAGACCACCCCTTCAAATTTGACATGTAGGTGCAAAATAAACAGATTTATAAAATTACGAGTGAATAATTACTTTAGTAAGAACTGTTGCTATAATCTTATTTTTATGGTGACTCGCTTAATTAAATGTCAAAACCGCTTTTAGTTTTAAATGATAGGCTGAATTAGAAATTAGATATGCTTTATTATATAAAGTAATCACAAGCAATGATATCTGAATGATTTTGTTATTTTTATAGATATGAAAAAGAAAGTTTTTCGGCTTTTGGCAAGAATGAATAAAAAGTTTCTGCCAAGCTTTACGAAGAGAAGAGTAGATTTAGCAAATGCCTCAAAGCTACAGTTGGCAATTTTTGCCTATAAACTTTGGGTGACTAAGAATGCTTTGGATTAATATTTTAAAAGGGTTTCAACAGAATATCCCTCTAATTTATCTATACCCTTAAGAGCTGTAATTTCAATTAGAAAATTGAATTGCACAATATTCCCTCTTAACTTCTCTACAAGATTACATGCTGCCTTTGCAGTACCGCCAGTTGCAAGAACATCGTCGTGCAAGAGTATATTTTCTCCTTTTAGAATGGCGTCTTGATGGATTTCAAGTGAGTCTGTTCCATATTCAAGATCGTAGGATTCTCTATAGGTTTTATATGGGAGTTTACCAGATTTACGAATAGGAACAAACCCAACGTTTAACCTTTGTGCTAATAGAATTCCAAAGAAAAACCCTCTAGATTCTATCGCAACAACTTTATCAATCTTTTGCCCTTCTAAAAGATCTATAAAACGCTGTAAACAAGCTTCAGTTGCTTCGGCATTTCCAAGTAGAGGTGTGATATCTTTAAATTGTATTCCAGGCTTAGGAAAACCTTCTACATTTCGAATATGTTTTTCTATTGAAAGCATTTATAAATATACAAAAACTCAATCTTTAAACAAGTAGCTTGGAAATGAAAAAACCAGCACTTTACAAAAGTTTTGTAAAGTGCTGGTTTTAGTAGTGACCTTGCCAGGATTCAAACCTGGAACCTCCTGAGCCGTAATCAGGTGCGCTATTCAGTTGCGCCACAAGGCCGAAATTTATTTGAATTTAGAATCCAAAGCTAATTGCTTAGCGGGTGCAAATATAATTATTTAGATTAAAATTCAAACAGTAATTTGAAAAAATATTAATTAAACTATCTCTGCACTCAATCCTGCATCCAAAAGTATAGAGCAACGAGGCTCTAATTCATCATAATCACCTGTTTTTACTGTGCATTTTCCTTTGTAATGAACTATGATAGAACATTGTTCTGCTTGCTCTGGAGTGTGATCACAGGCGTAAATGAGCGTGTTTATAACATGATCAAATGTATTCACGTCGTCATTATACAGAATAATTTCGTTTTGATTCGACTCCTTTTCTTCAACTGATACTTCTTCTTTTATTTTTTCCTTGGTACTCATAACATTATAGATTCAAAAAACATATAGAAAATGCATTCTAAATTTAACAAGTCTTTTGCTTATAGACTTTTAAATTTGGCTGCTACCCAATTATTTTTCTCTTTGTTATCAACGAATTCAAGTCCTAAATTATTACAAGTTTCTTTAATAATAGCTAAATCTTGAGTGTAGAACCCACTTAAATAAAGCAGTCCGCCACTTTTTAAACACTTTTTATAAACATGCATATCCTCTAGAAGAATATTGCGATTTATATTAGCAATAATAACATTATATTTTTGGCCCTTTAATAAGGAAGCGTCACCTAAATATACTGAAATATTTTGACAATGGTTCTTTTCAGTATTTTCTAAAGAATTTTCATAACACCAATCGTCGATGTCTATGGCATCTATAGACGAAGCTCCACGCATTTCAACTAGAATAGCCAAAACTGCTGTGCCACAGCCCATATCTAAAACAGATTTTCCTTCAAATTCATTTTCTAAAATGTATTGAAGCATCATAAAAGTAGTTTCATGATGTCCTGTTCCGAATGACATTTTAGGCTCGATTACTATTTCATATTCCAAATTTCTTTCAGGATGAAATGGAGCCCGAACTACGCATTTTCCATCTACTTCAATTGGAGAGAAATTCTTTTCCCATTCAATGTTCCAGTTAATTTGTTCAATTTCTAAGAAGGAATGATCTATCTTAAATTCTGCAGAATTCAGGATTTCAACTTCGTCCAAAATATTATCACGCCATTCATCTTTTTGAATGTAGGCTGTAACACCGTCTTCTGTTTCTACAAAGCTTTCAAATCCTACATATCCCAATTCTGCAATAAGAATTTCGGTGCCGGGTTGAAGAGGCTCTACTTTAAAATTGTATTCGATATATATACTAGACATATAGTTGTTTTTAATTCAGCATCTCTCCTATTTCGGAAAGTCTAGTTATTTTAGAATGAGTTTATTATTTGCATAAAGCTATCTACCTTCATCGAGGCGCCACCTACTAGTCCTCCATCAACATCAGGCTGACCGAATATCTCTTTTGCATTTTCAGGTTTAACGCTTCCGCCGTAAAGAATCGATACTTTATTGGATATTTCCTCCGAATACTTTTCAGCAATAGTGTTTCGTATAAATTCATGTATTTCTTGGGCTTGCTCAGGACTTGCAGTCTCCCCTGTTCCAATAGCCCATACAGGTTCATATGCTATAACAATATTATTCCAAGCTTCTTTAGAAATATGAAAAAGTCCTTCAGTTACTTGTTTTTTAACCAATTCGAAGTGATTTCCTGATTTTCTATCATCAAGCTCTTCGCCTACACAGAATATAGCATTCATGCCGTTTGCAAGTGCTGTATTTACTTTTTCAGCTAGTAATTGATTGTCTTCATTGAAATATGCTCGTCTTTCGCTATGACCAAGTATGACAGTTTGAACACCCACGCTTAAGAGCATTTCTGCCGACACTTCACCTGTAAAAGCTCCACTAGCATTCTGGTTCATATTTTGAGCAACCACTTCAACTGAATGATCTTTAAGCGAATTAAACGCATGATAAAGATTTGTAAATGACGGTGCAATCATAGCTGAAACATTCGTTGGAATTTTTTGCTTTTTAAGCTCAACTATAAACGCTTCTGTTTTAGCTAAATCGTTATTCATTTTCCAATTTCCTGCAACAATTTTCTTTCTCATATCTATTGATTCTAATGTTATTATTTCAAATTTGTTAACTGCTGATTATTGCCTACTTATTTTAGGGTCTAACCAACCATAAATTATATCTACAAAAATATTGATTACTATAAACAATGAAGCAATTACAATTACTGCTCCCATTATTACGGGTAAATCCAATGTATTTAAGGCATTTACTATTTCTTTACCTAGTCCATTCCATCCAAAAATATACTCAACAAAAACTGCACCTGCCAACATGGATGCAAACCAACCTGAAATAGTTGTAACTACAGGGTTTAAGGAGTTTTTTAATGCATGTTTTCTAATTATTTGATAGAATGTAAGTCCTTTTGCTTTTGCAGTTCTAATATAATCTTGGTCTAAGACTTCTAATAGAGAGTTGCGCATAAGCTGACTAACTACTGCCAATGGTCTTATTCCAAGCACAATGGCTGGAAGAATAATGTTTTTCCACTGTATGTATTTTCCGTTGCCAAAATCATCAACTTCATACAAACTACCTGTCATATTTAGATTAGTGTATTTATGAAGTAAAAACCCGAAAATCCAAGCAAATAATATAGCACTAAAAAACGAAGGAACACTCATGCCAAGCGTACTTATAAATTGAATAGTTCTATCTATAAAACCGTCTTTAAACAATACTGAAATAATTCCGAGAATAATTCCAATTACCATCGCTATTACTATTGCTGATACCGCTAAAACAAATGTGTTAGGTAGCGTTTCTGCAATTACTTGACTCACCTCTTTACCATTTTTTTGGAAAGATTCTCTTAAATACGGAATCTTTAATGCAACCGTAGTACTCCCAATTGTAAAAAGTTTAGTGGCGTTATATTTATTGCTTAAAAAGGTGTAATCTTCTTGGTTTTCACTATGAAAAGAAATTGGCAATAGATCATTTATGTACCGAATATACTGTACCGATATGGGCTGGTCAAAACCATATTTCTTTTTAACAACAGCTATCTGCTCTTCAGTTTCATTTTGCCCTAGCATCATTCTGGCTGGGTCTCCGGGAAGAATTGTAAACAAAAAGAATATTACAGTTACAACTCCAAAAAGAGTTAGTATGGCATATCCAATTTTTTTAAGAACGTAGCTTGTCACTTAGTCTTGATTTATATCATCCATTGTAAGCGCCTTGTATTCAAAATCCTCACCAAAAAGACTTTTTGAATATTCTTCAACAGTGTTGTCAAACCCGGCCTTCTCTCTTCTTTCATTTACATTTTCAGGGTCTTCTATTGGCCAAATAAATGCATTTCCATCACCCTCTACTCTTCCTTGAGTTCCGTAGATCTGAGGCTTGTTTTCATTCATTAATTGTCTATCTTCCATCATGGCCACTAATCGCAAAGGCAACTCACCCTCTTCTCCTGCTTTTTTTATTAAAGGCAGATATTTCGATATCTTATCTGGATTATGTTGTAAAACACTCCAAGCAGCAGTGTTTGTAGGCTCTCCAACCATAGACTTTCCTGGGTATCCTTTAGTGTTGAATATTTTTTCAACATAAATCATATTTACACTGTCAAGCATAGACTGCATTTTCCATAAATCACCTGTAGATTCAGCTTCTGAAAGTCCCATTTTCTTTCCCAAGGCAATCCTTTCATCGATATCTTGAGTTTGTAAAAGTTGACGATATTTTTGATCGGAAACAGCAATGCTATCAAGGCGTTCTTTCATATCTAAATCTAATTCAGATTTGACGTCTACTTCTGATAATTCTAATTCATGAGCATCATTCCAATGAAGCTTTTGAATAATTGTTCCTTTCTTGAGTTTTAGGATTCCAGGATTACTTCTAACAATAGTTTTAAGTGTAGTTTCATCACAGAAATAAAACTTAAAATTAAGACTGTTTTGCTCTATTAAAAGATCTGTAGTTTCTTGTGATGATGCAGATAAACCAATTACTTTATACCCGTTTTTCAATGCTTTATCTGTAACTTCTTTTACGGGTGTATATCCGTTCATTTCAGTGTTTCCTAGGCTATAAGCTACAATGACGATAAGATTTTCTTCATTTAGGTAATCGTCTGTAAAGTCTTCTCCATCTCTTTCAATCATGAAGTCATGGATTGGAGGCGTATATCCTTCTTGAATCATTTTTGTGTCAACGTCTATAAACTCACCTTCAATACTTGGATAACTTCCGTTGGTTGTAATTATTTCTTCCTTTCCATTCACGTTAAACCTCCATTTATACTCATAGATAGGTTTTGGAGCATCCTCTGGCATGGTCATGCCTTCTTGGATATTTGCCCCGATTTTATAAGGACGGAAATCAATAATTGGAAGATGTTGTAAAACGTGATATGTAATCGCCAAACAAAATACAAGTGAAGCAAAAACAAGAATGCTGTTTATATTTCTAGAAAAAAGAGGCTTTATATATTTTCTTCCTATAAATAAAATTAGGATTAACACTAGTAGAACTACATCTTTACTAAATGACTCCCAAGGTGTTAAAGGAATTGCGTCTCCAAAACATCCACAATCTGTAACCTTGTTAAAATATGCCGAATAGAATGTCAAAAAGGTAAAGAAGACAATCATCAATAAAAGAGACCAGAGTGTGAACTTCTTAAAGTACCCTAGAAGTAGGGAAAGCCCCAATAAAACTTCAAAAATTACTAATAGAATGGCTAGAAGCAAAGAATAAGGAACTAAGAAATCTAGATTTAATACGTCGGGTGCAAAATAGTCTTGCAGTTTAAATGAAAATCCTACAGGATCATTCAGCTTTACTAGTCCGCTTATAATGAATAAGACACCAACAAATATCCTTGATAATGCTACTAGGTATTTCATATTTCTATTTCTTAATTTATTAAAGTATTAAATGAGGCCATGGGTTTCATATTGCTGTTTATCAGAAATATAAACTCAATCATTTTTCTGTTCTTCCAAATGAATTAAAGCAAAAACAGCATAATTAATCATGTCTTGATAATTAGCTTCAATTCCTTCAGAAACTAAAGTTTTTCCTTTGTTATTTTCAATTTGTTTTACGCGCAGTAATTTCTGAAGAATCAAATCTGTTAGCGAACTAACTCTCATATCTCGCCATGCTTCGCCATAATCATGGTTTTTATCCATCATTAATTGCTTGGCTTCCGCTACTTGTTCGTCAAATAATTGAGTTGCTTCTTCTAAAGAGAGATCAGGTTGTTCAACTACTCCTTTGTCTATCTGAATTAGCGCCATAATGGAGTAATTTACGATTCCGATGAATTCACTTTTTTCATCTTCTTGAATTTTCTGTTCTTCATTTTCTTGAATACCTCTAATTCGCTGTGCTTTAATGAAAATTTGATCTGTTAGTGATGGAAGTCTAAGTATGCGCCATGCGCTTCCATAATCGTGCATTTTGTTGATAAACAACGTTCTGCATTTTTCTATTTGTTCGCTGTATTGATTTGAAGTGTCCTTCATTACGGGTTTGTAAGATTTTGCGTAAATTTCGCTTAAATTAATCAAATTAAAAAATTGAAGACTCTTAATTGTAACGGCACACTTATAGAACTGAGCTCTCCAAAGGTTATGGGGATTGTTAATGTAACCCCCGATTCATTTTACGATGGTGGAAAAAGTTTTTCTGAAAAAGAAATAATCAATCAAGCTTCAAAAATGCTCGATCAGGGAGCAACGTTCCTTGATGTTGGTGGTTATAGCTCTCGTCCTGGAGCAGCAGAAGTTTCGGTTAAAGAAGAGATAGAAAGAGTTTTATTAGCTGTTAATTCAATTTTAAAGCATTTTCCAGAAGCTATTATTTCAGTAGATACCTTTAGAAACGAAGTTGCTAAAGTTGCCATTGAAAACGGAGCAGCAATAATTAACGATATTTCAGGTGGTGATTTAGATAAAGACATGCATCGAACCGTTGGTGAATTAAAAGTGCCTTATATATTAATGCACATGAGAGGTACACCTGAGACTATGACTACTATAACCGATTATAAAAATGTTACTACTGAAGTTATAGAGGATTTATCGAAGAAAATTGCCCGTGCTAGAGAAGCTGGAATAAATGATATAGTTGTGGATCCAGGTTTTGGTTTTGCAAAAAATATAGAGCAGAACTTCCAACTATTGAGTGATTTAGATTTATTTCAAAATCTTGAAGTACCAATTCTTGTTGGTGTTTCTAGGAAATCGTTTATTTATAAAACACTTGGATTGACACCAAAAGAAACTTTAAACGGAACTACTTCAATCAACACGATTTCATTGTTAAAGGGGGCTTCTATTTTGAGAGTTCACGATGTGAAAGAAGCTGTTGAATGTGTAAAACTGTTTAAAAACCTGAAAACTTGATTCTATAGCATTAAATATTTTAACCTACTTTTACAAAAAAAAGAACACCTTTTGGATTTTCTAGACATACGTATTATTGATATTGTAGACATTGTGCTGGTGGCCTTCCTGTTGTATTATGTTTACAACTTAGTAAAGGGTACTGTAGCTATCAATATTCTTGTAGGTATTATTATTGTCTACGCCATATTTGTAGTTACACAACTGCTAGAAATGGAATTGCTCAGTAAAATTCTTGGAGGCTTCTTAGGGGTTGGAATGTTTGCTTTGGTTGTTGTTTTCCAACCTGAAATAAGAAAATTTCTTTTGATGTTGGGATCTACTAATTTCAACGCAAGACAACGAATACTGAGGCAGTTTCGTTTCCTTGGCGCAGATCAAGGTGTGAAAATCAACATTGAAGGAATTGTGGCGGCATGCAAGAAAATGTCTTCAACAAATACTGGGGCCCTTATTGTTATTCAAAGAAACAATCGCTTAGATTTTGTTAAGAATACTGGTGATGAAATGAATCTTGAAGTAAATCAGCCTATAATAGAAAGTATATTTTTCAAAAATAGTCCGCTACACGATGGAGCTATTATTATTGAAGAAAACAGAATTACTGCTACTCGAGTAATTCTTCCTGTTTCCAACGATCGTACAATTCCTTTGAGATTTGGATTAAGACACCGTGCTGCAGTAGGTATTACAGAAAAAACAGATGCAGTAGCCATTGTAGTTTCCGAAGAAAATGGCCATGTTTCTTATATAAAAGATGGTGATTTTGTTTTGTTTGACAATCCCGAAGATTTATTAAAACTCCTCAAAAAGGATTTGAGCTAATTGTAGTGTCTAAATAGCTTCTTCCTTTACAAACTGAACTTCATATAGATTTCTATAGAATCCGTTTTCAATCTGTAAAAGCTCTTGGTGGGTTCCTTCTTCCATTATTTTACCAGAATCCATTACAATAATTTTGTCTGCTTTTTTAACGGTAGCCAATCGATGTGCGATAACAATGGAAGTCCTATTCATTGTTATCTTTTCTGTGGCTGTTTGAATCATTTCTTCTGAATATGTGTCGACTGATGAAGTAGCTTCATCTAGGATCAAGATACTTGGCTTGCTAACATAAGCTCTCAAAAATGATATCAGCTGCCTTTGTCCGGAAGAAAGCATACTACCTCGTTCTTTCACATTATAATGGTAACCTCCAGGAAGCGATTCAATAAATTTATGTACTCCAATTTCTTTAGCAGCAGCAACAACTTCTTCTTCTGAAATATTTGGGTCATTAAGAGTAATATTGTTTAGTATAGAATCAGCAAACAAGAACACATCCTGAAGAACAACTGCTATTTGCCCTCGAATAGTTGAAAGCTTGTATTCCTTTATAGAGATGCCATCAATCAAAATTTCTCCACTATCTATTTCATAAAAACGGTTTAGCAAGTTGATGATTGTACTTTTTCCTGCACCTGTAGATCCTACAATAGCGATGGTTTCACCGGGTTTAGCTTTAAAGGAAATACCTTTTATAACCTCTTCATTTTCTACATAACTAAAGTGAACATTTTTAAATTCAATTTCACCTTTTGTACTTGTGTACTCGATTGTACCTGTGTCGGCTATATGAGATTTTGTGTCTAGTATTCCAAAAACCCTATTAGCAGCAACCATACCCATTTGAAGAGTATTGAATTTGTCGGCTATTTGTCTTAAAGGTCTAAAGAGCATTTCGGAATATTGAATAAATGCAGTAATAATACCAAGAGTGACTGCTCCTCCACCAATTACATTTAGGCCTCCATACCAAACTACTAATCCCACTGCAATTGCACCTGCCATTTCTGCAATAGGAAAGAAAATTGAGTTATACCACACCGTTTTTATCCATGCCTTTCGGTGTTTCTTGTTAATCTCCTTAAAGTGTTCATATTCTGTTTTCTCTCGTGTGAAAATCTGTACTATCTTCATTCCTGTAATTCGTTCTTGAACAAATGAATTCAGGTTTGCAACTTGATTTCTCACATCTTCAAAGGCAACTTTCATCGCTTTTTGGAAAACTCTTGTAGCATATAGAATGAATGGCATTACTATGAAAACAATCAGCGATAATCTCCAACTTTGAGTTAGCATAAAACCAGCAATGACAAGCATCTTTAATAAGTCGCTAATAATCATAAACAACCCTTCGCTAAAGATACTTGAGATAGTTTCTACATCATTTACAGCGCGAGTAGTTAGACGTCCAACAGCACTTCGGTCAAAGTATTTCATCTTGAAGCTAATCATTAAACGAAATAGCTGTTCGCGTAAATCTTTTATAACGCTTTGTCCTAGCCAGTTTGTGTAAAAAATAAAAGCAAATTGGAAAATCACTTCGAGCATTAGAACTACAATCATTAGAATGATGTACTTCACAAAGCCTTGTCCATCTTTAGGAACTATAGAATCGTCTATCGCTAATTTTAGTAAGTATGGCCGAAGAACAGCTAAACCCGACATTATTATTGCCGCAAAAGCTACAAAGTAGAATACCAGTCGATAAGGCTTTGTAAAAGCTAACAATCGCTTAAAAAGCTTAAAGTCGAATGCATTTCCTGTGTTTTCTGACACTTTACTGTTTATTATTAGTTATTAAAATTTAATCCTTAACAATCTATATGCTATCGAGTTTTTAAAAATATATTTTCTGGATAGTTTATTTCTGCAAGATACAGTGCATGTGCAGGTGCTGAGGCTCCTGCCTCTTCCCTACTCTTACTTTGTAGAATGTTTTGAAAATCTTCTAATGAAGTCTTGCCATAGCCAACATCTAGAAGTGTTCCAACAATTGCACGAACCATATTTCGCAAAAACCGATCTGCTATAATAGTAAAAATATATGTTTCATCGTTTTTCTTCCAGACGGCTTGTTTTACTTTACAATTATAGGTTTTTACGTCTGTTTTAGAACGAGAAAAGCATTGAAAATTTCGATTGTGCAATAGCATTTCTGCAGCTTGATTCATCAATTCGAAGTCTGGCATTCTATGTATTTGAAAGGCATAATCCTGTGAAAACGGATCTTTTCCATAAACGAGTTTGTATTGATATTTTCTTTCTAACGCATCAAAACGTGCATGGGCATCATCTTGTACTTCAAACAAGTTTTTAACTGCAATATCTTTGGGTAAAAACGAATTCATTCTGAATATGAACTTCTGCTTATCCTCTATTATATCACAATCAAAGTGAGCCATCAGTTGTTTTGCATGAACACCAGCATCTGTTCTTCCAGCTCCTACGACACTTATATCAGTACGTAATAAAGTTGAAAGCGCCTCTTCCAAAACTTGTTGTACACTAATTTGATTGGGCTGCCGCTGCCATCCAAAATAATTTTTACCGTTGTATGCAACTTCTATAAAATACCGCACTCCATTTTTTTTTCAGAAGTGACAAATTTACAATATACAACGAAGCATTTCTCTTAATAATAGTGAAAACTTAATAACTTCGTGTTCTGTAAAAACAATGTTTATGATTAAACAAAATCGTGAGAGTGTCTATTTCTTTTAATTTGTAAAACTAGTCCTATCGCCAATTAGATTTATTTACAATATTTTAATCGTACAATGACGATAAAATAAAGAGGCGTAATTCACATTAAATACTTAAATTTTTAAAACACACATATTTGAAAAAGATTCTTCTACTTAGTGACACCCATAGTTATATGGGGGATGAAATATTAAAGTACGTAAAACAAGCTGATGAAGTTTGGCATGCTGGAGACATAGGAGATTTGTCTGTAACTGATGCCATTAAGGAGCTTAAACCATTACGAGCTGTTTATGGTAATATAGACGATTCACAGGCTCGAATGGAGTTTCCTTTACACAACCGTTTTATGTGTGAAAAAGTAGATGTATGGATTACACATATTGGAGGCTATCCTGGTAAGTACAATCCTTATATTCGACAAGAAATATATTCCAATCCACCTAAGATATTTATTTGTGGTCATTCACATATTCTTAAAGTAATGCCAGACAAAACTCTTGGGCTTTTACATATGAATCCGGGAGCTGTTGGGAAGCATGGCTTTCACAATGTAAGAACCATGTTGAGATTTGAGATAGACGGTGAAAAAATTCAGAATTTAGAAGTTATTGAGTTTAAAAGATAGAAATCACAAAAAAGTACATTTCATTTATAATACAAAAAACCCCTGAAGATGGCATTCTTCAGGGGTTTTGCACTAATATACCAAGATTGGTTTAACGTAAACGATCAACAGATTTTACGAGATCCTCGTCCTTTTTAATAGCCTTATTGGCTAGCACTAAAAAAACGATAGAAATGATAGGAAGTAGAATCCCAATACCCTTCTCTGAAACCAAGGTCTCTCCGGATAAAGTGAGCGATCTGTAAACGAAAACTCCTAGTAATACAAAACTTAATAATATATTTAAACGGTTTAACACAAACTGCATTTGCCGTTTTTTAAAATTCAATATTGAAATGATTGCTAATGCAATTGATAAGAAAACCGGGATTAGAATCACGAGTTCACTTCTATCAAGAATTACATTACCATCTGTATCTGTAATTACAGGAAACCACAAATATAAGGCTCCCATTATTAAGGCCGAAATTAAAAGATAAATAGTTTGTATGCGTTGTATCATTGCGACTAAAAATCGATTGTGGCGCAAAAATACAGTTTCTTTTTAAAAGAAATAACACTATAATTTGAATTATTATTGTATTATTGCAGTATCTATTCATAACCACCTCAATCAAGGTTATTTAGTCTTCTAATTTTTTTCAACTTACTTACCTTACTCAAAAGGAACCTGATAGTATAAACTTAAACTATAGTATTTTTTAAATGTTTGAAATTTCTGAATTAAAAAGCAAAAAGCTTCCTGAGCTTCAGGAAATAGCAAAAGGGCTTAATGTGCCTAAATACCGCACACAAAA
>DATGMT010000111.1:0-2865 GCA_035307265.1 Aequorivita sp. | reverse complement strand
TTGTGAAAGTCTTCTAGTGTTGCCGAAGATTCTATTTCGATATCTCGGAAAACGTCTTCATCTGTGTCGAGGATTATTCTAAATCGGTAAATCATTTAAACTATAATAAAATTAGTGCGCAAAGCTACAAACTTTTACTCGTTCTATTGGTTTGAAAAGCTTCTAGCAAAATATAAAATTGAACTCCAAAGAGCAGTGTAGCCAAAACAAGGTGGAGTGGTTGACTTAGTACAGGAAAGTCAAAATAATACATCAGGATTCCTGTAAAAGCTTCAGCAAGAATAAGCCATATTAACAAGCTAAGATATTTTAATCCGTAGTTCTTTTTCTTGTTATAATACCAAAGCAATAGGTTTACTATAACTACTATGATTGAAAAAGAGCGATGTAAATAGAAGTCTAAGCGTGGGTTTTCTAACCATAAAGCAGGAGAGCTATACCCAACTTCTTTAACGCGTTCATCTACAAACTCGCGGACTTGAGTTCCTAACACAACTTGAATTAGCGTTAGAGTGACTGCAAAAATGAGTAGAGATTTGTAGTTTTTTGAAGTTAAATAGCTTCTAGGCTTGTCTTGTGCAACATAGAGTATATATAGAAGGACAGCTAATATAACTAGAGCCGTCACCATGTGGATTGTTATTTTAACTGGAGATAGCACAGAATAGACAACAGTAGCTCCAAGCCAGGCTTGAAAAACTAGTAAGACAACACTAATCCAAGATAGGACAGTTAGCTGTTTATTTGTTTTCCATTTTCTAAATGAAAGAATAGCCATATAAAGAATAGCAAAACCAGATAGAGCACCGAAAAGACGGTTTATATATTCAATCCAAGTGTGCCAAACATTGAAAGTAGCATAGTCGTGCTTGGTATAGAGTTCCCAGTGCTCATCGGAATATGATTGGCTTGTGGTGAAATTTTCTTTAGCAACATATAGCGATTCGTTGTGGATGATTACTTGTCCCTTCTTAAAAGTTCTTTCAGGAGCCCATTCGAGTTCAGATATTTCGGTAGGGGGGATGTAGTATCCAAAACATTTTGGCCAGTCTGGACAACCCATTCCAGAGCCAGTCATTCTAACCATTGCACCTGCTATAATTACTAGATAGACGAGGACAATAGATATTTTTATCGATTTTCTGAACATGGCGTTAGTTTGTTTTTAAACCTAATTCGGCACCTTTTTTAAGCATAAATTCATGTGCTTCTTGGTATTCATTAGGGATTTCACCTTCTAGGATAGCTTCTTTTATAGCTTCTTTTATAATTCCAATTTCTCGCGAAGGTTTTAAGTTGAAGGTTTCCATAATTTCTTCACCACTAATTGGAGGTTGGAAATTTCGAACACGATCACGTTCTTCGACTTCCACTATTTTTTTTCTGACTAACTGAAAGTTAGAAAGATATTTTTTGAATTTTCTTGGGTTTTTAGTTGTTATGTCGGCTTCACACAAGGTCATTAAATCTTCAACGTACTCTCCGGCGTCAAAGATTAATCTTCTCACGGCGCTGTCAGTAACTTCAGAAGCCAATGCAATTGGTCTAGAGCTCATTAAAACCATCTTTTGAACGAACTTCATTTTCTCATTTAGCGGAAGTTTTAGTCGTTTGAATAGCTTGTATACCATTTTAGCTCCTACAAATTCATGAGCATGGAAGGTCCAGCCAATTTTTTTATCGAATCTTTTGGTTGGGGCTTTTCCAATATCGTGAAGTAAAGCAGCCCAACGGAGCCATAAATCATCGGTTACTTCTGAAATATTATCTACAACTTCAAGAGTGTGCCAAAAGTTGTCTTTATGTCTTTGTCCTTCCTTTTCGTCTATGCCTTGTAAGGCAACCAATTCAGGTAAAATAAATTGGAGCAGACCAGTTTTTAGTAAAAGTGCAAACCCTTTTGATGGAGTTTTTGAAAGAAGAATTTTATTGATTTCATCAACAATTCTTTCGTTAGATATTATTTTAATCCGCTTTGCATTTCTAGTGATTGCTTGCAGCGATTCGTCTTCGATAATAAAATCTAATTGAGTGGCAAACCTTATGGCCCTTAGCATTCTAAGTGGGTCATCGCTGTATGTGATGTCGGGATCTAAGGGAGTTCGGATGATTTTGTTTTTAAGATCTTCAATTCCATTAAATGGATCTAGAAGTTCTCCGTATTTTTTTTCTGAGAGGTTTATCGCTAAAGCATTTATGGTGAAGTCTCGTCGGTTTTGGTCGTCTTCTAAAGTGCCATTTTCAACAGCAGGATTTCTACTTTCTTCGGAGTATGATTCTTTTCTGGCTCCAACGAATTCGAGTTCAATGCCTTGGCTTTTTAGCATTGCAGTTCCATATGTTTTGAAAACAGATACTTTTGGTTTTCCAGGTAGTAGTTTAGATACTTCTTTGGCTAATTCAATTCCGTTTCCAACGGTAACAATGTCGATGTCTTTTGCATTGCCACGATTTAAGATAAAGTCACGAACATAGCCGCCAATTACATAGCTTTCAAGGTTTAAATTCTCGGAAGCTTTTGAAATGAATCTAAAGATTGGGTTGTCTAGTGCTGTTATGTAGGTCTGTTTTGTCATATAGGTTTGTCACGAATACACTAATACTATCTTGCCACTAATGCACAAATATTTTATTAATTAGGTGAAACTATAATTGTTGTGATTGGATCTATAAAACCAACAAGGTTTTAAAACAATGTCTTAGCTTCTTTGTACCCTAATTTTATTTTTTATTTCCGAATTACAGTAACTGAACCATCATTTTTTAACTTAATAATTGCCGAGGGTTTTCCAGATTTTTTACTGCGCTGCAAATTTACGATATAGTCAACACCGTTCAAAATTAAAGGGTCTATTTCGGCATAAC
>DATGMT010000110.1:0-2028 GCA_035307265.1 Aequorivita sp. | reverse complement strand
TTAACACGAAAAGCAAAGGAAGATAAATTAGAAATTCCTTCTGTTACTGATTTCAAGTATAATGCTGGAATTGGTGTTCGTGGAATCGTAAATGGAAAGGAAGTGCAAGCAGGAGGATATTTGTTGTTAGAGCAAATGGATAAAAAGGTAGATAAAGATGAAAACGAAGGAATTGAAACCAAAATCTTCACTTTTGTGGATGGCGAATTAATCGGTTTCATCACTTTTGCAGATGAAATAAGAGAAAGTTCTTTTGATGCCATACAAACACTACATAATCATAACATAAAAGCTTCTTTACTCACAGGAGATAATGAAATTGTTGCTAAAGATGTTGCTAAGAAACTAGGACTCGACGATTATATGTCAGAAGTCCTCCCCGATCAAAAATTGGAGAAAATCAAAGAACTTCAAGCGAGAAATGAATTTGTTGCCATGGTGGGTGATGGTGTAAATGACGCGCCTGCTTTAGCTCAAGCAAATGTTGGAATTGCAATTGGTTCTGGAACTGATGTTGCTGCAGAAACTGCCGACATCGTCTTAATGGACAGTAACCCGAAGGACATTGTTAATTTAATATTATTTGGAAAAGCGACTTACAAAAAAATGGTTCAAAATTTAGTTTGGGCTACGGGATACAATGTTATCGCTTTGCCTTTAGCAACAGGTTTCATTCCAGAACTAATGATAAGTCCCGCTTTTGGAGCTGCTTTGATGAGCGTGAGTACTATAGTTTGTGCCTTGAATGCGCAGTTGTTGAGGAGGAAGATTGGGGGGGTAGATATTGAGGAATAATTCCATTAAATCGAGAGAAGTTAGAATCCCATATTGCAGAGCAGCGATATTGAATTGTGGTGAGGTGTTGTAGCTTGTGGAGTAAGGTGCTACCTGATTAGCAAAACACCTTATTCAGTTAGAAACTATTGTTTTTTCTATATATTAAGCTGTTACCCCCTTAAAATCCGATGTTTACATCATCCTCACCTTTGACTTACCGAAGCCTTCTCTAAAAGTATCACTCACAGTAAATTTATTTTTACCAATAGTAAGATTGCTTTTTCCGTAAGAATCAACTTTTTGAAGGTTGATGATTTATGAACGATTGATCTGCAAGAACATACTTTCAGGCAAAAAGATTTTTACTTTTTTTAGTGTAATGTATCCCCCCGAGCAACTACATCTTGATTTCCCTTGATTTACTTCCGTAATTTGCAGAAAAAAGCATGAAATTACAGCAAGAGATGTACTCAGAGTTGGAAAAGTGGAAGTCAAGCGGACAAAGTAGGGCGGACTTTGTAAAAGTAAAAACTTATACGCTTGCAAAGTTTGATTACTGGATAAGACGGTATAAAAAGGAGAAAATTAAACCAACAAAATCAAACTTCAAAGAAATACCCATCACAAAACCAATCGCTACTCCAGCAGTAAAAGTTGAAAAACTAGTTGAACTAGACCTACCATCAGGCATTAAAATCACAGTCTACAAATGATGTTTGGTTTAGATACTTCCACAAAAGTCTTTCTATATGCTAAGCCATGTGATATGCGTAAAGGATTTGATGGGCTTTTTGGGCTTGTGCAAAATGAAATGGAGCTAAATCCATTAAGCGGTTATCTTTTCGTTATTAGTAAAGACCGCAACAAAGTAAAAATACTTTTTTGGGATAAAGATGGATTAGTTCTGTATTATAAACGCCTTGAAAAAGGAACTTTTAAACGTCCTACTGCCAATATTTACGCACCAAATAGTGAGCTTACTCAAGAAGAAATATACATGATTTTACGAGGTATAGACTTTGAGAAAACCAAGAAAAGAAAGCGATACTTAACCACATAGTTTTGTTAATTACTTTGGTGTAAAACCCATTGTTTACAAGGGCTTTTGATGTATGGATTTAGACCTTAAAAAGCTTTCAAAAGAAGAATTGCTTCAATTATTTTTGAAGTCAGAGTCGATGCAGAGAAGTTTTTTAAGCTTGTGCTTATTCGTCCAAAGTATGCACGATTAGAAGAAAATCAGACTTTTGA
>DATGMT010000109.1:0-39438 GCA_035307265.1 Aequorivita sp. | reverse complement strand
GCTTGTACTAGTAAACGTTGCAGAACCATTTGATGCTATCATATCAGTTAAGTTCTGATCATTATCGTTCATACCACCATCTCCATTATCATATAATAATGTACCAGTAGCGTCTGTTCCATCATATATTTGTAGATAGTCAAAAGTTGCGAACACCATAAAATCAATAAACTCGATTTCAGTTACTCCCAGTAATGTAGTTTGCGTAGCACATCCACAGTTAGGGTAGTTTCCAGCGTCACCATCAGTATTTGAACCTCCTGGTCCTCCTGGATCAAAAAAGTGATCACCAACATTAGGTGTAAAAGATTCTGTTGCTCCTGCTGTAGGTATAATATCATCCATCGGACGATTTGCATTGCGTACTACTGAAGAAATCACCTCAGGGTTTTCTGAGCGATATAATAAATCCGCTGCAATTTCAGCTTGAACATCTTGTTGATTAACAGGAAAAGGTATCGCTGATCTTTGATGTGTAACAGGATTGTTGTCGCCTAATAACAAAATGCTCTTAGGCGAATTGTCTAAAATACCATTCGAATGAACAGCACTTCTTTGTTGTTTGTCATAACGCACGGGATTATTTTCTCCCAATGTGTTTACCATAGGTTGCTGACTGAAACCTATAGCACAAACTAATAGAAAAACTGAATAAGTAATTTTTTTCATATTTGATTGTTTTTAGTTAATAATTCCTTAAAAATACAAAAAATTATATCAATAAAAAGAACAGTCGTTTTTTAATTTAGTGTTACTATCCACAATAAACATTTATTCGTTTTAAACATATGTTTAAAAGTGAAATACTTTAAGAAGCAAAAAAACCATTAAGGCTCTGCGCCTCAACGATTAAGAGATTGAAAACAAATTTTTCTATCAGCCTATTACACCTTCAATAAAGTTGACTATTTATTTTTAGAAAAAACTAAATGGAGAAGTATAACTTGAGAAAAATACAAAACACTTATAATATGTTGTTTCAAACATATGAAGCTAGCGTTTTATAAATAAATATGTATTGAGCCTGAATTTCACCCTCTTAATAGCTCACTTAAAATTTCAAACCTTTTAATCTTTTCGGTATCAGTATACAGGAACTTAGGAGTTACAAGAAGTTTTTTAGGGCGTTGATATGGACTTAAGCTTTCAAAAGCTATGGTAAAATCAGATAGTTGGAGCGGTTTTTCACTTTCAACAATTAGAATAATTCGTTCGCCTAAAGCATCATCTTTTTCAGAAGACACAAAAAACGGCTGTTTTATATAATGTGATAGTTTTCTTTCTACTACTTCGGGAAAAATCTTCACACCTCCACTGTTAATGACATTATCTAATCTTCCTAAAAATTTAAATGAAGTTGGAGAAATAAGTTCAACAACATCGTTTGTTACCTGAACTTCGCTTGAAATTGTTTTAGCATTTATCTTTAAACAGCCCAATTGTGTTTGAGAAAAGCTTACTAACGGTAATGCTGAAAAAACAGTAGAAGACTTTTCGCCATTAACCCTTCTTACAGCAATATGGCTAATAGTTTCTGTCATTCCGTAGGTAGCAAATGCTTCTGTATCTATTTGTTGGAGTTCTTGCTCTAATTTCGAAGGAATTGCACCACCTCCAATTATTACTTTCTTCACTTTATGTAAATCCTCTAATGAATGAAATACCTGATAAGGAACCATTGCTGTAAAATCAAATACTTCATTAATGCTTTTCAAAGGTTCTTTCCCTGGGCTAACCATGTGTAAATCCCATCCAGCCACCATGGCTCTAACAAGCATCATTTTACCAGCAATATATTTAGCTGGAAGACAAAGTAATACTTTTGTGTTTTCAAAAAGCTTGAAATAATCTATAGTTGCTTTCGCACTATTAAGAACATTACTTTTATATAAGGTGATGCTTTTTGGATTTCCAGTAGATCCGGAAGTTTTGACTTCTATAAAGTCTTTTTCATCAATCCATTCCTCAATAAATTGACCAACTGCTTTTTCTTCAACAGTGCCCTCTTTAGACAATTTTAAAGCATGTTCTTTAAGTACTTCTAAAGATGTGAAGCTATTGTTATTTAATTTAAAATTGGAATGAATCACGATTAGTTCTCATTAAATGCTTCACTGAGCGTGTCTACAGGTTTTTCCACTTTCCCAAAAAGCTTTGTTCCCCAATCTTTCCATTTATAACGATATGCCATCATCATTAAAAAGATCGGGTAAATAACTAAAACAGGAACTAAGATATCTATTCCTGCTGAAGGTTCAGAAACATCTTTTAGTACAGAATGTGTTTTAAAAACGGTCCAATCTGCAGTAACTAGCAATGCTGCAATAAGGTTATTCCCTGCGTGAAACCCGAGCGCAAGCTCCATTCCTTCATCCATAAGTGTCATAATACCAAGGAAGAAACCTGTACCAATATAGTAGACCATAATAATTGGCCCCAGTTTTTCAACTTCGGGATTTCCAAGATGCAAAGCTCCAAAGACTACTGAAGTGATAATTAAAGGAAGCCATCGGTTTTTTGTCATAACTCCTATACCTTGCATTAAATAACCTCTAAAAACATACTCTTCAAAACTAGTTTGAAGAGGGATAAGCGTGATTGCTATAACAGCAAGTATTAGAAATGGAATTAAATCAAATTGCAAAACATAATTCTCTGGGCTGTTATAGTAGTCTATACCAGTTAGAACCAAAGTAGTAACAGCAATCAATCCAAAACCAAACGCTACACGTCCCCAATCAGTTTTCTTTCGTGATGTGGTTAACTCTATAAAGGGTTGTTTATGTATATATTTCACTATCAAATAGACCGCTAAGAGTCCTACAGCAAAACTTAACAACATTAAGAAAAGAGTAAGGTTTGAATCTAATATTGTCATCAGCACATTCTGATCTTTAATAGATTCTAAATCACCACCTTCAGTCCATAACTTGTAAACAACTGCCACTAAAAAAGGTACGGTCCCTAGCTGAGTTGCAGTGATGATAACTAATAGCCCTACCAAGTAACGCCATCCATCGTGTAGAGATTTAAATGCTTGTTGTATATACATAGTTTCCTTATCGGATTTAAAATTGTTTATGTGGTTTGTTGTTAATCTAGGAGTAATTATAAAGCATAGTTTTTAAGATTCCCATTTACTATTTGGGTTGTAGCGCAATGCACCATTATGCACCTCTAATGGACTTTCAATATTATTAGTATATAAGCTACCGGTACCTAAGCCTTGAGGCAAATTACTCATCTTTAAATATGTATACTGAGCGATTGCATTTAACCCAATATTGCTTTCTAAAGCAGAGGTTATCCACCAACCAGCATTTTGTTTTTCAGCAAGTTGAATCCATGTGTCACTCCCCTTAAATCCACCAATCAATGATGGTTTTAAAATAATATACTGAGGTTTAATTGTGTCTAAAAGTGTAAGTTTCTCTTCATCGGTAAAGATTCCGATTAGCTCCTCATCTAGAGCTATTGGCAAGGGAGTTTCTTCACACAGTCTAGCCATCTCTTGCCATTGACCTTGCTTTATGGGCTGTTCTATGGAATGCAAATCCAAATCTGAAAGAACCTTTAACTTTTCAAGTGCTTCTTTAGGTTTAAATGCTCCGTTTGCATCAACTCTTAACTCAATTTCAGCAGCTGAGAAATTTTTCCTTATTGACTTTAGAAGTTTTATTTCAGAAGTGAAATCAATAGCTCCAATTTTCATTTTAATACAATCGAAACCTTGCTTTATTTTTTCTGAAATCTGCTGTTTCATAAAGGCTTCATCTCCCATCCATACCAATCCATTTATAGGAATCGAAGCATCACCTTTAGTAAATTCTGACGGGAATAGAATATGTGGGTTTTCTGAATTTAGAGATTTGAAAGCTGTTTCAACTCCCAGTTGTATGGAAGGAAATTCAGTTAAGTTTTGATATAATTCCTCACGGCCTAAGGAAATATTATTACAAGTCCAATGTAGTTTTTCTTCGTAATCTTCTCTATCGTCAATAGATAGTCCTCTCAAGAGGCCACACTCTCCCACTCCATAGTTTATACCATCTTGGATCGAAATAAAATAGGTGTCTTTCACCTTCAACACCCCTCTAGAAGTTCCGCTAGGTCGTTTGAATTCAAGAATGTGTTTTTTAAAGGACGCTTTCAATTTCTTCATATATAAGAGAATATTCTGCTAATAAATTGATGATTAAAGCTCGATAGACTCTCCTATTTCTAATAGCATTAAATCTTTTCCTGCATTATAAAATTTTCGTTTTGCCTCTTCGTGATCTATTTCAATAAACCCGAAAGTGTCATAATGAACACCAAGAACTTTATCACACTCAACAAAGTTACTAGCCATAATTGCATCGTCTATTCCCATTGTGAAGTTGTCTCCAATTGGTAGAACAGCAAGGTCTAGTTTTGTGTAAAGCGGGATAAGCTTCATGTCCATTGTTAATGCAGTATCTCCAGCTATATATACATTTTTGTGTTCACCTTGAATCACAAATCCTCCGGGTTGGCCTCCATATTTTCCATCGCCAAAACTACTTGTGTGAATAGCTGAGACATATTTCACCTTTCCAAACTCGAATTTCCAACTGCCTCCGTGATTCATTGGGTGCACTTCAATTCCTTTCTCTTCATAATGTGTTGCTATTTCAAAATTACTAACTATAACAGCACCAGTTCTTTTCGCTATTGCTTCTGCATCTAATGTGTGATCGCTGTGAGCGTGAGTTAGAAAGATATAATCTGCCTTAATTGAATTTACATCAATGTCTTTAGCAAGTTCATTTCCTGTTATAAAGGGATCTATAAGAATGAGTTTTCCTTGAATTTCGAGTAAAAGACAGTTGTGTCCGTAAAATGTAATTTTCATAATTCAGTAAATTTTTCTTTAAATATAAATTAAAACCACGCAGTTACAAAAAACAAAACCGAAAACAAAAAGGTGCTCAGCGCTACTTTTTTAAGTTCGGGATCTAATAAAGTTGGAGAAGTGTTTTCCTTTACTACTTTTAAATGGACAAACAACGGTATAAAAGCCAACATCGGCAAATACTTATACCAGGCAACTTCATTCAAAAGAAAGTAGGAAAGCGCACTGATAAATGATATAATAATTAGCGAGTAATGATAGTTTTTGATTTTTTTCTCCCCTAAAATTACAGCTAAAGTATTTTTATTTGCTTTAGCGTCAGACAAGCGGTCTCTCATATTGTTAAGGTTGAGAACTGCTGTGCTTAAAAGTCCAACCACAATAGCTGGCAGGAATATAAATCCGTTCAAATTCTTTGCAAAAAGAAAATAACCACCTAGAACACTTAGCAGTCCAAAGAAAATGAATACAAAAACGTCACCGAGTGCACGATATCCATAAGCATATCTACCAACTGTATAGGTAATAGCTGCTATTATTGCCGCAATTCCCAATATTAAAAAAAGTGTTGAATGCCATATGTTTTGATTCTGAAAAGACACATAAATCAATATACAAGCTATCAACAACGTGACTATTGACGTTATAGCAATTCCCTTTTTAAGCTCAGAAGCAGAAAGCACACCACTTTGCATAGCGCGTAAAGGACCTACTCGCTCATGATTGTCTGTGCCTTTCACTCCATCTCCATAGTCATTGGCAAAATTTGAAAGTACTTGTAGCCCTAATGTAGTTACTAAAGCAAGTATAAAAATTGATATAGAAAAAAACCCTGCTTCAATAGCTAAAGCACCAGCTACTATAATACCTGCAATTGATAGTGGCAATGTTCTTGGCCGTGCAGCTGAGATCCATCCGTTTAATTTTGTCATCCTTTTTTAATTGAATTCGGCAAAAATACATTTAAAAAATAGCTGTAGCAATTTTCATTATTTTTCATATTTTCGCTAATCTCTAATTATATAATCATTCAATAATGAGCAACTCTACAATTCAAAATATTGGACTATTATTTTTTCGTGTATCTCTCAGTGTAATGATGCTTACACATGGTATCCCAAAACTTTCAAAATTAATTTCTGGCGATTTTGAGTTTGCGAGTGTTTTTGGATTGGGTGCTCCAATCTCGTTAGGCTTAGCTGTTTTAGGTGAAGTAGTGTTCCCTATTCTTATTATCATTGGTTTTAAAACACGGTTATCTGCAATTCCAGTTGTTTGTACAATGGCTGTAGCTGCATTTATTTATCATGCCAATGACCCATTCGGTGTAAAGGAAAAAGCTCTTTTGTTTTTAATTGGCTTTATCTCAATTGCACTTTTAGGAGCAGGAAGGTATTCTGTTGACAAAAAATAAGCGTCTGTTCACTTCCCTTTCCTCTTAAAATAACAAGAGGGTTAATTTAAAATTTTCACAAGCAGTTCTTTCAACAAATCGGCTTGAGATAGACTAGCTGCTCCTACTCCTTTACTTTTCATGTCAATCTCTCTAATTGCAGCAATTGATGCGCTTACTTTTTTCATGGGAAAATTTCGCGCAGCTACTTGATAGTCTTTCATAAAAAATGGATGAACACCCAATGCTTTTGCTGCATTGCCTTTATCGGAAAGCGCATGGTATTTTAAAAGTTTTACGAAAAACCCATACAGCATAGTTGTTGTAAATGGAAGTGGATTATTTTTTGGGTTCTGTGCAAAATATTGAGTTATGGCAAAAGCTTTCTTTATGTCTTTTGAGCCGATTGCATTTTGTAATTCAAAGTTGTTGAAGTCTTTACTAATTCCTATGTTTTTTTCAACAATTTGGGGCGTGATTTGCTCTCCTGGCTTAAGTATTAATTGAAGCTTTTCTAATTCGTTATTTATTTTGCTAAGGTCGTTTCCTAAAAACTCCACTAGCATTTGTGAAGACTTTTGAGTAATTGTATATCCTTTACTAGCAAGCACTCGTTGAATCCATGCTGGTATTTTATCCTCATACAGCTTTTTACTTTCAAAAAGAACTCCTTTTTCAACAATAGCTTTTGCTAGTTTTTTTCGCTTATCTAATGTTTTGTATTTATAACACAATACTAAAACAGTAGTAGGCTGAGGATTTAATGCATAGTCTAAAAGGGTTTCTATCGACCTTGATAAGTCTTGTGCTTCTTTTACAATTACAACTTGCTTTTCTGCCATCATCGGATAGCGTTTGGCATTGCTCACTATATCTTCTACTGAAACGTCTCGCCCATAAAGAACTATTTGATTAAAACCTCTTTCTTCTTCCGACAAAACATTCTCTTCTATAAATTTAGACACTCCATCAATATAATATGGTTCATCACCCATTAAAAAGTAGATGGGTTTGGTTTTTCCATTTTTAATATCGTTAATGATAGATTTTGCTTTGTCGAGTGGCATTTATATCTAGAGGAATTTAATTTTTTAGAAGTTTTTTAAATAACTTAATCACTGTTTTTCAACAATGATTAAGTTTTCAAACAATTTCAACTAATGTATAATGACTATTATTTCTCAGGAATTTCAATGATATTTGCATAATGCAAAAGCTAAACTTCCCAACATATTCTTTTCGCTTCAAAAATAGCGAAAACAAACCATTGGTTTTTGATGAAATCCGAAAAAAGTTCGTGGTCCTCACTCCTGAAGAATGGGTCCGTTTGCATGTAGTTCAATTTCTTATAAATGAGAAGAAATTCTCGAAAAATCTAATCAACGTAGAAAAACAATTAAAAGTCAATGACATTATCAAACGTTATGACGTTGTTGTTTTCAATAAAAACGGGAGTATCTTTTTAGTTATAGAATGCAAAGCTCCTTCTGTTTCTATCAATCAGACTACTTTTGACCAAATTGCTAGATACAACCTCGCTTTAAATGCGAAATACTTAATGGTTACTAATGGGTTAGAACACTATTTCTGTCAGATGGATTTTGAAAATCAGCGATATAATTTTTTAAGAGATATTCCCACAAAAGAATCGTAAACCTAAAATAAATCTGAGTTTGAAAGTTTTGTTAGCTAAGCTCTACATGAATAACTTTACTAAAAATTAACCAAGTGAAAGTAGCTGTTGTTATCCTAAATTGGAATGGAAGATTATTGCTTAAGAAATTTCTACCTTCTGTAGTTAAATTTTCTGAAGACGCACAAATCTATATAGCTGACAATGCATCAACCGACGATTCAGTTGAATTTGTAAGAAAGAATTTCCCTTCGATTAAAATCATTCAGAATCAGACAAATGGTGGATATGCCAAGGGCTACAACGACGCCTTAGTAAATCTTTCAGAAGATATATATGTACTCCTAAATAGCGATGTTGAAGTAACGAGCAACTGGTTAACGCCAATTATTTCGGAATTTAGAAAAGACACTTCCCTTGCGGCTGCTCAGCCTAAAATATTAGACTATAAACAAAAAACACATTTTGAATATGCCGGAGCTGCAGGAGGCTTCGTTGACAAATATGGCTTTCCGTATTGTCGAGGTCGTATTTTTGAGTCTTTAGAAGAAGACAAAGGTCAATACGACGATATTCAGCCTGTTTTTTGGGCTTCAGGAGCTTGTTTATTTGTTCGAGCAATTGACTTTAAACAAGTGGGAGGTTTTGATGAAGATTATTTCGCACATCAGGAAGAGATTGATTTATGTTGGCGATTACAATCGGCTAATAAAAAAGTTATAGCTGTGGGTACTTCTAAAGTATACCATGTTGGAGGAGCTACCTTAGGTTCTGCAGATCCAAAAAAAACATTTCTAAACTTCAGAAACTCTCTTTTCAACTTATTTAAAAACGTTTCGGGACCACAGGTGTATTTAACCATTTTTATTCGGTTATGTATAGATGGAGTTGCTGGTATAAACTTTATATTTCAAGGAAAATCAAAGCACACACTTGCTATAGTAAAATCGCATTTTTATTTCTATGGGACACTTCCCAAGCTTTTTAAGAAAAGGAAAACCTTTGCTTCAAAGAAAAGATATTTTACAATAAACTCTATAGTTTTTAAACATTTCATAGCTAGGTATAATAACTATAAAGAGCTTTGATTGCTTTTGCTTAAAGTATTGTTAATCGTTCCTCAAGTGCTGTTGAATTTGATAATTTTGTTATCTTAATTTGCATTATATCAAACAATCCTAAGTAAAAATAACCCTTACAAATTATGAAGAAGCTTTTTATTTTATTATTGACTTCAAGTGTGGTTTTAACTTCTTGTGTTTCAAATAAGAAATACGCAGAACTTGAGGCTAAACACAAAAACACCCAAGATCTTTTAAACAGTTGTACTGTCAAACTCAACGACTGTATGACAGAAAAGCGTGTTGCATTGGCAAAGACGAAACAATTAGAAGAACGTGTTGCGGATTTAAGACAAACGAATCAAGACCTTATCCAAAGCTCTAAAGATTTAACGATGCTTACTTCTAAGGGTGCTACAAATCTTGAAAAATCATTAGAGAGTATGAAGGAGAAAGACCTTAAAATTTCTCGTTTACAAGATGCTCTTAACAAGAAAGACAGTGTTACACTTGCATTGGTTACTAGCCTGAAAAAAGAAGTTGGTATAAACGATCCAGATATTGAGATTAATGTTGAAAAAGGTGTTGTATACATCTCTCTTTCAGACAAAGTTTTATTTAAAACAGGAAGCTACCAAATTACAGGAAGAGCTAATGAAATCCTAAAGAAAGTTGCTACTGTAATTAATGGTAAACCTGAGTTTGAAGCTATGGTTGAAGGACATACTGATAACGTTCCTTACCGTCAAAGAGAAGGGTTACAAGACAACTGGGACTTGAGTGTTAAGAGAGCTACATCTATCGTGAGAGCCTTACAAGACTTAGGTATTAGCCCTGAAAGATTAGTTGCAGCTGGACGTGGAGAATACGACCCATTAGTTCCAAACACAACTGCAGAAAATAGAGCTAAAAACAGACGTACTCGAATTCTTGTACTTCCAAAAATCGACCAATTCTATGATATGATCGAAAAGGAAATGAAAAGTCTTGAATCTCAAGGATAAAATTTAAGATATATAAGCTTAAAACCCGGTCTAAAGCACCGGGTTTTTTTATGAATTAATTTATCTTTCGATTGCATTTTTTGTATCTTGTATAACTAAGCTTACAAACCTCAACCCCAAATATTATGGACGATTTCACCACTGACTGGACGCATCAAGAACTAAAGGCATATATGTTACTATATTGTGCTAATGCTGACTTAGTTGTATCTAAGGAGGAAAAAGAGTTTATTAAATCGAAGGTAAGCAAAGAAGAATACCGTAAAATACATCGAGAATTTGAGAAAGATAATGACTATCAACAAATTCAAAAAATAAATGCAGCAATCGAAAGGTTTAACTATTCAAAAGAAGAAATAGACGAAGCTTTCCAAAGCATTAAAAATTTATTTCTATCGGATGGAGAGTTAGACATTATGGAACAAGCTATTTACCGAGGACTTAAAAACCTATTGACGAAGTAAAGTTGAGTTTATAGTTCTAAACTACCTTTTCCTTCTCTAATCACTACGGGCTCACTACCTGTTAGATCTATAACTGTAGAAGCAACATTCCCTCCATAACCACCATCGATTACTAAATCCACACGTTTATCCCATTTTTCAAGAATTAACTCTGGGTCTGTAGTATATTCAATAACCTCATCGTCGTCTTTTATAGAAGTAGATATAATCGGGTTTCCAAGTTCATGAACAATAGCCCTTGCAATTGCGTTATCTGGAACACGAATTCCAACCTCTTTCTTTTTCTTAAATACAGTAGGTAGGTTATTATTTCCGGGTAAAATAAAAGTATAAGGACCTGGAAGGTTTCTCTTAAGAATCTTAAAGGTAGGAGAGTCGATTTGCTTTACGTAATCACTTAAATTGCTTAAATCTTCACATATAAACGAGAAGTTAGCTTTTTCTAATTTCACTCCACGTAGCTGAGCTACACGCTCCATGGCACGATTATTTGTAATATCACACCCTAACGCGTAAACTGTATCGCTTGGAAAAATTATAACTCCTCCATCGCGAAGTATCTTTACAACCCTTTTAATTTCTTTTGGGTTTGGGTTCTCTTCATATATTTTGATGAATTCTGCCATGATAGTTTTTGTTCTAAAGATAATTCATTTTAAGCTTAAACTCAAGATTATCTAATTACGTATTAAGTTTCTAGGACTTTAAGTTTTGCAAACCTTAATAAAAGCTTCTTAAGTCCTCCATTTTCGAAGTCTATTTCAGCTTTTGTGTCTGCTCCTACTCCTTCTATTTTGAGGATTTTTCCTTTACCAAATCTCATGTGTTCAACCAAAGTTCCCTCGTGTAAATTAGCATCTTTCGCACTAAACTTTTTATCAGAGTCGCTACTCACAGGTCTAAGCCTCCTCAATTTACGTAGCTGTTCTTCAGTAGGCCCTTTTGGAGGTCGACCTGGAACAGGTTTTTTCAATCTGAGTTTACTGTGATCTACGTCATCAAATATATCTGCATTTAATAACGGTTTGTATCTATTTTCTGTTTTTGGCGTGAGGTATTCTAAAAAGCTTTCATCAATTTCCTCGATAAACCTACTTGGCTCAGCATCAATTAGCTTACCCCAACGGTATCTAGATTGGGTATAAGTGAGATAAGCTTGCTTTTCAGCTCGTGTGAGTGCAACATAGAAAAGCCTTCTTTCTTCTTCTAATTCACTTCGCGAATTTAAGTTCATACCGCTTGGGAAAAGATCCTCCTCCATCCCAACAATATAAACATACGGAAACTCCAATCCTTTAGCTAAATGCACCGTCATAAGCGCAACACGATCATCATCTCCTTTATCGTTGTCGAGGTCTGTGGCAAGAGCTACGTCTTCCATAAACTCATCTAGAGATCCTGTTGTGTCTGCAATTTCTTTTTGCTCTTCTACAAAGTCACGCATACCGTTTAAAAGTTCCTCTATATTTTCTATACGAGCTATTCCTTCTGGGGTTCCATCCTTTTTCAATTCCTGAAAAAGACCTGTTTTTTTCGCAACATGATCGGTAATTTGGAAGACATCCATGTTTTGATTTAAAATTTGGAAGCTTTCTATCATTGTAGTAAAATCGAGTAGTTTATTTCTCGTACCTGCATTGATTTTCAAATCGATCTTTTCGATGTTTTTCATCACTTCAAAAATCGAACGATTATAGTGGTTTGCAGCTACAATAAGCCTTTCCATTGTAGTGTCACCAATTCCTCTGGCTGGGTAATTAATAACACGTTTTAAGGCTTCTTCGTCTTTTGGATTTAGAATTAATCGTAGGTAGGAAAGGATGTCTTTTATTTCTTTTCGCTGATAAAAACTTAATCCTCCATAAATTCGATATGGTATATCTTTTTTTCTAAGCGCATCTTCAATGGCACGGCTTTGGGCATTAGTTCTATATAAAACAGCAAAATCTCCGTCTTTCAGTTGGTGATTCATCTTGTTTTCAAAAATAGAGCTTGCCACAAAACGACCTTCATCTCCATCAGTCATAGTACGATTAACTAAGATCTTGTTTCCTTCGTCATTGGCTGTCCACACTACTTTTTCTAGACGTGTTTTATTTTTTTCAATTACGTTGTTTGCAGCATTAACAATATTCTTAGTTGATCTATAATTCTGCTCTAAGCGATATACCTTAACGTTATCGTAGTCTTTTTGAAAGTTTAAAATATTATTAATATTCGCTCCACGGAAAGCATATATACTTTGAGCATCATCTCCTACTACGCATATATTTTGAAATCTATCAGAAAGCGCTTTTACGATTAGGTACTGACTGTGGTTTGTATCTTGATACTCATCAACTAAAATATATCTAAAACGGTTTTGATATTTTGCCAACACTTCCGGGAAACGAGTCAATAGTTCGTTTGTCTTGAGTAATAAATCGTCAAAATCCATCGCTCCAGCCTTAAAGCACTTATCGACATACGCCTTATAGATCTCGCCCAAGCGAGGCATTTTAGCCATGGCATCGGCTTCCATAAGTTCAGGGTTATTGAAGTATGCTTTAACGGTAATCAAACTGTTTTTATAGGAAGAAATACGAGAATATACCTGTTTGTATTTATAAACATCTCTATCCAGTTGCATTTCTTTAATAACCGCTCTAATTACACTTTGAGAGTCTTGAGTATCATAAATTGTAAAGTTTGCAGGATAGCCAAGTTTATCGGCTTCAAATCGAAGTATTTTAGCAAAGATACTGTGGAATGTTCCCATCCAAATATTCTTAGCCTCGCTCGCACCAACCATTTTAGAAATTCGATTTTTCATTTCACGAGCGGCCTTATTAGTAAAGGTAAGTGCCAAAATACTAAAAGGATCTACTCCATTCTCCATTAAATGCACTATACGATATGTTAACACACGCGTTTTTCCTGACCCTGCACCTGCAATTACGATCATAGCCCCGTCTTTCTGCAAAACGGGTGCAAGTTGGGCTTCATTTAGCTCTTGTAAATAAGGTTTCAAAACAGTAGATTTTAAAGGTGTGAAATTAGCCAATATAAGGCTTTTAGTCCTTATTATTTAGAAGAAATTACAAAACAATAATATACTCTAAAACAGCAATTTCAGAAAACATTAAGCACATAGTATTAAATACCTAATTAACTAATCTAGATCATTTAATACTGAAAACAACTGTTAAAATTACAACAGTTGATTATTACAATAGTAATATAAGCCTGTAGATTTAAAGGCTTATAAATATCGTTTTCTTTTTAAGTACCACAGAAGCATTAATATAAGGAATACAATTATGCCAATATACCACCAAAAACTTAATCCATTACTTGTAGACACTACTTCACTACTAATAAAAATTCCAGCCAAATAATTTGTAGGCTTATATTTCAAGTTAGAACTACTCATGATACAAACAACTTTTTGATTCAAACATACTCTTTTTTCCTGAAGTCTATATACCTAAAAACTGAACGTGAAATCAACTCCCTTACAAACAGAAGATTAACTTCTCCTGAAATTTAATGAGTTATACTTCTGTCTATAAATTTACTTTTCAGTTAACAATGGTAGCCTTTCTTGTTTCCAATCACCATTAGAAGTTTTAATGTGAAATTTATAATCTCCCGCTTCTACAAAAGCTGGATTAAATTGATAAGCGACCAACTCAATCTGTAAATCGTTAGACTTAAAATAAGTAACCGTTTGATTTCTTCCGAATATACCCGTAAAATCAAATCCTATAACTGGCAAATTAATATCTCCTTCCAATTTATTAAACCCATACACTTGATAAAAATTCACAGGAATTTGCTCGCTTACGTACACAGTTTGACTTCCACTTACCTTCGTGAAAGTCCATTTATACTCGTTACCGACAATTAACTCATCCTCTATCTTACTAGCGTCGCTTAAAGGTTTACTTTTCCCTGTAGAATTAATAGTAATGTATTGATCACTCAGAGGATATGTAGTTTCTTTTTCGTCTATGTCTGAGTTGACTATCCAGTCAACAACTTGTGAATCGACAACTCTATCACCAAATTCTTCAGTTCCAAAAAAGTAATAATTTCCAATAGTATCACTTACAACATACTCTATCATTGGATCTTCTGGCATATAAAGCAACTGGCCATTATCGGGATTATGATAAATCCAAAACTCTCCATTTTCATCGCCATTCATATACTCATAAATAAATGCATGACTAAAATATAGAGTTTGTGATGGGTTGTATGCATGATTCCCCTCCCCTAGCATTTCATTTGAATTTCCACTTCCATCATTTTCAGAAAACTTAGAAGCGTTATTATTTATTACATTTTCTTCTTCAAACGAGGTAGACTTCAAGTTTGATTTCTCTACATTGTTTTTACAACTTAAAATAATCAACATCGTAAAAATGCTAAGCAGTAAAGATGCTTTCATAACGAATATTTTATACAAGTTTAATCAATTCATCTAACAACAACGAATGAGTTAAATTGATTCCTAAATTAATAATTACTAATTTTAAAAAATATGAAATTATCTCACATTAATAATGTGGAATAGTTTAAAATATTTCTTCTAAACAATTCAATAGATTTATGAAATAATTGTTTCTAATGCTATTGTTTATTAGATACCTTTACATAAAAATTCATCCAAATGGAAGAGATTCTATCATTACTAAATCAAATACCTTGGTGGGCATGGATACTGATTTTCATACTCCTTGTTGCAATTCGAGATGTATTCTTCAATAAATATCACGCTATAAGTCACAACTTTCCTGTTGTTGGTCATATCAGGTATATTTTAGAGAGTATTGGTCCTGAACTTCGGCAATATATTGTAGCGAATAACCGCGAGGAACTTCCTTTTAACAGAATCGAACGTAGTTGGGTTTATGCTTCTGCAAAAAACATGAATAACTACGAAGGTTTCGGAACCGATAGAGATATCTACAAGCCTAATTATATTTTTATAAACAACTCTCTTTTGCCTTTTAAGGTTCAAAAGGATAACCCAAATTACAAAAACCCTTACTTTTTGCCTTGCGCTAAACTTATGGGTGAATACCATAAACGTCGTAGACCCTACCGACCAACATCTATTATTAATGTTTCGGCAATGAGCTTTGGGTCACTATCTGCCAGGGCTGTAGAGTCACTAAACAAAGGTTGCGGCCTCGCATATTGTTATCACAATACAGGGGAAGGTGGATTATCTCCCTATCACAAAACAGGTGCTGATGTTGTATTTCACTTTGGTACTGGATATTTTGGGGTTCGCGATGAAGACGGTAACTTCTCTATGGAAAAGATGGTGCAATTGGTCAAAGACAACCCTCAAGTGCGCGCAATAGAAGTAAAGCTTTCTCAAGGTGCCAAACCAGGAAAGGGAGGTGTATTACCCGCTTCAAAAATTACACCCGAAATTGCCGAAATACGCCATGTGCCACTTGGCCAAGACGTACTTTCACCTCCAAACCACTCTGCTTTTGATGACGTTAGAGGAATGATTGAGTTTGTTGAAAGCATCGCTCAGGCCACAGGACTTCCTGTTGGTATAAAATCGGCTGTTGGAAGATTAGGTGAATGGGAACAGTTGGCTAAAATTATGAAAGAAACAAACACTGGACCTGACTTTATTACTATTGACGGTGGTGAAGGTGGAACTGGAGCATCACCTCCAAGCTTTGCAGATCACGTTTCTCTACCTTGGTTATTTGGTTTTGCTGAAGTTTATAAAATATTTAAAAAGCATAATTTATGTAATCGTGTAGTGTTTATTGGCAGTGGAAAATTAGGATTTCCTGCATCGGCAGCTATGGCTTTTTCTATGGGAGCCGACTTAATAAACGTTGCACGTGAAGCTATGATGAGTATAGGTTGTATACAAGCTCAACTTTGTCACACAAACCGCTGCCCAAGTGGAGTTGCAACTCAAAGCAAATGGTTACAACGTGGAATCAACGTTCAAGATAAGTCTGTTAGAGCCCATTTTTACTTCAAAAACTTCAGAAAAGAATTAATAGAAATGACGCACGCTTGTGGGTATGAGCATCCATGTCAATTTACTATGGACGATGTAGATCTTACAGTTGGCGACAAGAACCTAATTAAAACCCTAGCTGAATCATTTATGTACCACAAAACCGAAGTCCCTTTTGAAAGTATGAAGGCACTATCTACATGTGAACATTTAGGTGGAAATTACCACGAAAAAGAAGCTAGAAAAGAAGTGAAGGCAATGAAGAAAGAGAATTTAGTTAGATACTAAGTTTTAAGAACATAGTCGAAATTTTTAGTAAATTATTTTTATTAGAAATCTCGACTATGTTCAACCTAATAAGGTATCGGCGCATGAATCTATAATAGGAAATTACGCCCTATTTTATATATGTAATTACAACAGCAAATCTAGTTTAGCCTACACAAACTTAGACAAGTGCTCAGCGTCTATAGAGTGATGAGAGTTGTGATGAACTACTTCACCATCTTTAACAACTATAAGCTGAGGGCTTTCATGATGAACCTTAAAACGTGCTGCTATTTCATTTGAAATATCGCGATGTGCTAAAAGATCTAAAAAATAAAGTTTAATCTGATCATCATTCAATTTGTAGTTTCGTTCAAAAATTCTCAAAACACCCCGACTAATTCCACAACGAGTAGAATGTTTAAAAATAACAACAGGCTTAGTTTTAGACTCCTCGACGATAGTGTCTAGCTGATCTAATTGTACCATTTGATGCCATGGCACTTCAACAGCAGCTTCCTTTACAATGTTTTTAGGCGACCTTAATTTTTTGAAAAATTCCATATTAATTATTCTATTTATTACAAAGCTACAAGTATTGTTTACTAAAGCCCTAAAGAAAATGATAAAATACACTAATTAAACTAGACATATTGTCGGCTAAAAACCGATTTCTCAATGTCATTTTGTCGTAAATCTAAACTGGCTTTATATTTGAATAATAGAAACCGAACAACATTATTTAGAAAATTTACAAACCTTAACATTAAAAAAATATGAACTTCAATAATTATACAATAAAAAGCCAGGAGGCCATACAGCGCGCTCAACAGATCGCGTTAGGCTATGGGCATCAACAAATTGAAAATGAACACATCTTAAAAGCAATTTTTGAGGTGGATGAAAATGTAACTCCATTTATTTTAAAGAAACTCAACGTAAATCTTTCTGTATTAAAACAGGTTTTAGATAAGCAACTCGAGAGTTTCCCTAAAGTATCGGGAGGTGATATTATGCTTTCTCGTGAAGCTGGAAGAATGGTGAACTCTGCAGTCAACATTGCAAAAAGCATGAACGATGAGTTTGTTTCTATAGAACATCTACTATTGAGTATACTAGATTCAAAAAGTGGAATTTCTCAAAGTTTAAAAGATCAAGGCGTTACTGAAAAAGGCATGAAAGCCGCTATCCAAGAACTTCGTGGAGGAGAAAATGTAACTTCCCAAAGTGCTGAGGAAACCTATAATTCATTAAATAAATACGCCAAAAACCTTAATGAGTTAGCGAAAGAAGGCAAACTAGATCCTATTATTGGTCGCGATGAGGAAATAAGAAGAATCTTACAAATTCTTTCCCGTCGAACTAAGAACAACCCTATGCTAGTTGGAGAGCCAGGAACAGGTAAAACTGCAATAGCAGAAGGCCTAGCTCATAGAATAATAGATGGCGACGTTCCAGAGAACTTAAAATCAAAGATTATATACTCACTTGATATGGGAGCCTTAATTGCGGGCGCAAAATACAAAGGTGAATTTGAAGAACGCCTAAAAGCTGTCATCAAGGAAGTTACATCTAGCGATGGAGATATCGTACTTTTCATTGACGAAATTCACACCCTTGTAGGTGCAGGTGGTGGTCAAGGTGCTATGGATGCTGCTAACATCTTAAAGCCAGCATTGGCTAGAGGAGAGCTTAGAGCAATAGGTGCTACCACGTTAGATGAGTATCAAAAATACTTTGAAAAAGACAAAGCACTTGAGCGTCGTTTCCAACGTGTTGTTGTTGACGAACCCGACACAGAAAGTGCCATTTCAATACTTCGTGGTATTAAAGAAAAATATGAAACACACCATAAAGTAAGGATTAAAGACGAGGCGATTATTGCAGCTGTTGAACTATCAGAACGATATATCACCAACCGATTTCTTCCAGACAAAGCTATTGACTTAATGGATGAAGCTGCTTCTAAACTTAGAATGGAAATCAATTCGAAGCCTGAAGAACTCGATGTTTTAGATCGAAAGATAATGCAACTCGAGATTGAAATAGAGGCTATAAAACGTGAAAATGACGAAACTAAATTAAAGTCACTCCATTTAGAATTAGCAAATCTTAAAGAAGAACGAAACGAACTAAATGCTAGATGGCAAAGTGAGAAAGAAGTAATTGATAACGTTCAAACTCTTAAAACTCAAATTGAAGAGTTTAAACTTGAGGCAGAACGCGCCGAACGAGAAGGTGACTTTGGAAAAGTAGCTGAACTGCGTTACGGAAAAATTAAAGAAGCACAATCAGAGTTGAGCAAGTTAGAAAATCAACTTGCCGAAAGCCCTGAGGGAACTTCAATGATTAAAGAAGAGGTTAATCGAGAAGACATTGCAGAAGTTGTTGCAAAATGGACTGGAATTCCAGTAACAAAAATGATGCAATCAGATCGAGAAAAGTTATTAAACCTTGAATCGCATCTGCACCAAAGAGTTGTTGGACAATACGAGGCCATTACAGCTGTTAGTGATGCTATTAGAAGAAGTCGAGCTGGACTACAAGATGATAAAAAACCTATTGGTAGCTTCCTATTCCTTGGAACAACAGGAGTTGGTAAAACGGAGCTAGCAAAAGCGTTGGCAGAATACCTATTTGACGATGAAGCCGCAATGACTCGAATTGATATGAGCGAATATCAAGAACGACATAGCGTTAGCCGACTTGTAGGTGCTCCTCCGGGATATGTTGGCTATGATGAAGGCGGCCAACTAACCGAAGCTGTTCGTCGCAAACCATACAGTGTAGTATTGTTAGACGAAATTGAAAAAGCACATCCAGACACTTTCAATATCTTATTACAAGTACTAGATGAAGGAAGGTTAACCGATAATAAAGGACGATTAGCAGACTTTAAAAACACTATTATCATCATGACCAGTAATATGGGAAGTGATATAATCCAACAGAGTTTTGAAACCGTTAAAGATCCTAAAACCGCAATGGAAGGAGCAAAAGTTGAAGTACTTTCATTGTTAAGACAAACAGTAAGACCTGAATTCTTAAATAGGATTGATGACATTGTTATGTTCTCTCCTCTATCTAGAACAGACATTCTGAAAATTGTAGAACTTCAAATAAAAGGAGTTTCAAAAATGCTAGAAAAACAGAATATTGTCTTAGATGCAACTGATCAAGCCTTGGAGTATTTAGCTAAGAAAGGTTATGATCCTCAGTATGGTGCAAGACCAGTGAAAAGAGTGATTCAGCGTGAGGTTCTAAATGAGCTTTCTAAAGAAATTCTAGCTGGAAAAATAACTACAGATAGTATTATTCTATTAGACAGCTTTAATGACACTTTGGTTTTCAGGAACCAAGAGAATCTAGTTAAATAATCTAATAACCACTAGTTGAACAGAATAAAAAAGTAGCCGTCTCAAATATGGATTGAGGCGGCTACTTAATTTATAAATATAATCCCATTCAATTATTTAGGACTATACAACACTTTAAATTGAATTACTTTTCAAATTCGTTTAAAGTATTAATAATTATAGAAATACAATCTCTTAATTGCTCTTCATTCATCACTAATGGTGGTGCAAATCGGATAATATTTCCGTGAGTTGGTTTAGCCAACAGACCATTATCTCTAAGTCTTAAACAAATATTCCAAGCAGTATCACTGTCCTCCGAATCATTGATTACTACTGCATTTAACAGCCCTTTACCTCTAACAAGTTTAGCTATCTTACTGTCTTTAATATAGGCATTCATTTCCTCTCTAAAGATATTCCCTAGATTTTCAGCGTTGTCGGCTAACTTTTCATCGCGAATAACTCCCAATGCTGCTATCCCTACTGCCGCTGCAACTGGGTTACCCCCAAAAGTAGATCCATGAGAACCTGGAACTATAACACTCATTATATCATCATTAGCCAAAACTGCCGAAACTGGATAAGCTCCACCACTTAAGGCTTTACCCAAAACTAAAATATCTGGTTTTACATTTTCATGATCGCAAGCCAATAGCTTTCCAGTACGGGCAACACCCGTTTGCACTTCATCAGCTATAAATAGCACATTGTGCTTTTCACAAAGTTCTTTCGCTTTTTTCAAATAGCCTTCAGATGGAACATACACTCCTGCTTCACCTTGAATAGGCTCTACCAAAAAGCCTGCAATATTTTTATTGCTGCTTAAATGCTTTTCTAGTTCTTCTAAATTATCATATTCAACTTTAATAAATCCTTTTGTATATGGTCCGAAATTTTTACGAGCTACAGGATCATTACTAAAAGAAATTATAGTAGTCGTTCTTCCGTGAAAGTTATTCTCACAAACAATAATTTCTGCTTCATTTTCATCAAGTCCTTTCTTTTCATAAGCCCATCTTCTACAAATTTTCAAGGCTGTTTCAACAGCTTCTGCTCCAGTATTCATTGGAAGAAGTTTATCAAACCCGAAGAAATCACAAGCAAATTGTTCAAACTTACCTAGCATATCGTTATAAAAAGCCCTTGAGGTTAGAGTCAACGTTTCCGCTTGGTTAGTCATAGCACTAACAATTTTCGGGTGACAATGTCCTTGATTAACTGCTGAATATGCAGACAGAAAATCATAATATTTTTTTCCTTCTACATCCCAAACGTAAACCCCCTCGCCTTTGTTTAAAACTACTGGCAGTGGATGATAGTTGTGGGCTCCATATTTGTTTTCTAAATCGATGGCTTTCTGTGAAGCCGTTTGTTGCGTAACTGACATAAGATTGTAATGTTTTGTAATAAATAAATTAGTGCTTTGAGTTGTTAAGCACTGAGAAATAATCTCAAGGTCGCAAATTACTAAATTAAACCCACTTTTTTTGGCTACTTATCAGGTTTTAAACCTAACATTTATGCTATTTTTGCGACTATGAAAAGGAAAACTAAAAGAGTTGTTTTTGAAGACTTAAAGGTCACAGACGCAGGTGCAAAAGGAAAAGCCATTGCACATGCACCCGACGGTAGAGTCGTTTTTATTGATAATGCCGTGCCTGGTGATATAGCCACAGTACAAACCTTTAAAAAAAGAAAAGGATTCTATGAAGCAACCGCGACTTCATTTTCTAAATATTCAGAAAAAAGAAGCGAACCAGAATGCCCTCACTTTGGCGTTTGTGGTGGTTGCAAATGGCAGAACATGGGCTATGAACACCAGCTTTTTTATAAGCAAAATGAAGTTGAACAAAACCTAAAGCGGATTTCGAAAGTAGAATTACCTCCCTTCTCCCCTATTTTAGGTTCTAAAAAACAATACTTCTATCGCAATAAAATGGAGTTTTCATTTAGCAATAATAAATGGCTTACTCTAGAACAGATTAAAAGCGGTGAAGTAATTGAAAACAGAAATGCCCTAGGTTTTCATATTCCAGGAATGTGGGATAAAATTTTAGACCTAGATAAGTGTTACCTACAGCCCGACCCAAGTAATGCAATTAGAGATTTTGTAAAAAGTAAAGCTGAAGAACTTGGACTTGCATTCTACAACACTAGAAATCAAGAAGGTTTTTTAAGAACGTTAATGATTCGTATTTCATCAACTGGTGAAACCATGGTATTGATACAGTTTTTTCATGAAGATAAAAAAAACAGAACCTTACTTATGGACGCTATTGTTAATGAATTTCCAAAATTGACTTCTCTTTTATATGTAATCAATTCAAAAGGTAACGACACCATTTATGATCAAGAGGTTCACGTATATCACGGAAGAGACTATATTCTTGAAGAAATGGAAGGACTTCAATTTAAGGTTAATGCAAAGTCATTTTACCAAACTAATAGCGACCAAGCATATGAACTATATAAGATAACTCGCGATTTTGCTGGGCTTTCTGGAAGTGAATTGGTTTATGACCTATACACCGGAACAGGAACTATAGCTCAGTTTGTTTCAAAAAATGCTGCAAAAGTAATTGGCGTAGAAGCTGTCCCAGAAGCAATTGAAGCCGCTAAAGAAAATGCAAAACTAAATAACATAGACAACACCGAATTCTTTGTAGGAGACATGAAAAATGTTTTTAATGAAGCATTCATAGAAACAAACGGTAAACCAGACGTTGTTATAACCGACCCTCCTCGAGACGGCATGCATGCTAATGTTGTTGGTCAACTCTTAAATTTAGAAGCAGAAAAAATAGTATATGTTAGTTGCAATAGCGCAACTCAAGCACGTGATTTAGCTCTATTAGATTCTAAATATAAAGTTACTAAAGTCCAACCAGTAGACATGTTTCCTCAAACGCATCACGTAGAAAATGTTGTACTTTTGGAAAAACGCTAATTTTCTATCTAATATCTGTATCAATCTATGTTCAAAAGAATAGTAGTACTTATATTATTAATGTTGGCCTTCAAAGGCTGTACACGCGATGACTTATGCCCTGAAGGTACTGCAACCACACCTAACCTCGTGATTAGATTTAATAATATTGATAATGAATCTCAATATAAAAAAGTAGTCAAGCTAACCGTTGAAACCGATTACGAAGACAGTACAACTATTCTTTCACTTATAGAAACTGATTCTATCGCTATCCCTCTAAATGTAAACTCCGATACTACTAAATACCGCTTTATACGCACTACTGGCACCGGTGACGATGCCGTTTCCAATGTTGATAAACTTATGTTTGTGTATAACAGAAAAGACATATATATCAATCGGGCCTGTGGATTTAGCACAGAATTCGAAAGTTTAGATATCACACTAGAAGATGAAGGAAGTAATAATTGGATAAAAGGAATTCAAATAAAAAGAGATACCATTGTCGATGAAAAACAAGCTCACCTTACTATTTTTCATTAGCCTATTGTTTTGTGCTTCGTTAAATGCACAAAAAGGTAATAAGCAAAATGACACGATTCCAAAAATTGAAAAATACGGAATTCGAGTAGGGATTGATATTGCTAAACCTATACGTACATTAATTGAAAATGGATATTCAGGCTTTGAAATATCAGGTGATTTTAGAGTAACAAAAAGGTTTTATGCGGCAGTAGAACTGGGAAACGAGAAGAAAGATTGGATAGAGCCCTATGTATCTGCTAAAACTAGTGGAAGCTACGCCAAAATAGGCTTCGACTTTAACGCCTATGAAAATTGGTTGGGAATGACAAATTCCATCAACTTAGGACTACGATATGGTTTCTCTAGCTTTAACCAAGAACTTTTAAGCTATAAAATCTATACCAATAACCCTGCATTCCCTTCACAAGTAATTACTAATCCTCAAGAGTTTGGTGGTTTAACTGCACATTGGGCAGAGTTTATCTTGAGTGTAAAAACAGAAGTAGCAAAAAACTTATACCTCTCTATTAATGCTCAATTAAAAAGAAAAATAACAGAAGACCAACCTGAAAACTTCGACAACCTATACATACCTGGTTTCCATCGAACCTATGACTATAGCAAGTTTGGTGTTGGATATGGCTATTCAATCTCATATATGATACCCATATTTAAAAAAGCTACATATCCAAAATCAGAAGAAGAATAACGAATAGTCAGTTAGGTAAATCTTTATTTTTCCCGAGTAATCCTTCCTGAAACTCATTAGACAAACAACAAATACATTTTACTTAGCAGAAAAATTAGCCCCCTTAATGGCTAAATAAATATATGCTAAACAAGGGTATATCGTTACAAAAGCACCAACTACCATCTCGTTAAATAAAAGAGTTAGTATTCCTCCGATTAGTATAAAAGACACGCCTAAGATTAAGTGAAACCTCCTAAAAAACACTAGGTATGCGTTGATATCAATATCTTTTCTTGCTTTTGAACTCAATGTATTATATCCTGCTAAAAGGTATCTAGCATTATTTTCATTTAGAATATAACCAAGAATTATAAAAAACAAGCCGAAGCCAATTATAAAATATATCATTTATATAATAGTCATTAATTAAACGGCTTTTATAACAAAAGATAGATTATTTCTACTGTTTACTCTTTTTTCTGCTTCCTTCATACATTTCATAGCGCACTAATCTTGCCTCCAACTTTCCATTAAAAAGCTTTATTTTTCGTGAAGGTCTTAGTCCTACAAACTTAAGCGCTTCTATATTAGAAGTAATCATCCAAGCTTGGGTTCCTGGATAACCTCTCTTTAAAGTATTACCTATTGAGCCGTAAAATTCTTCGATGTCTCTTACTGCAATTCGTTCGTCATAAGGTGGGTTAAACAATATGTAAAGAGGTTTATCAGTCTCTTTTTTACTCTCAAAGAAATCCTGCTGTTTTAGTTCTATAAAATCTTGAAGGTTAGCGCTCTTTATATTTTCTTTTGCTTTCTGTATTGCTATAGGGTCGGTGTCATACCCATAGATTTTGTATGAAAAATCTCTAACCTTTCTGAGTGCTGCTGCTTCTATTGTTTCATAAAGTTCAACATCGAAATCAGGCCAAGTTTCAAACCCAAACTCTTCTCTATTCAAGTTTGGAGGTATGTTACAGGCTATCATAGCAGCTTCTGTTAGAATAGTTCCACTACCACACATAGGGTCTAGGAAGTCACATTGTCCACTCCATCCCGATAGCATTACCATAGAAGCCGCCAGAACCTCATTTATTGGTGCTAAAGTACTTTCTACCTTGTAGCCTCGCTTATGAAGAGATTCACCAGAACTATCTAGAGAAACAGTACAGATATTTCTATCTATATGAATGTTTATACGTAAACTTGGGTGATCTAAATCGACATTAGGACGAACGCCTTCCCTATCCCTAAATCTATCGACAATAGCATCCTTTGTTTTTAAAGCAATATATTGAGAATGTGTAAAAACATCCGAAAACACTGTTGCATTTACGGCTAATGTTCCATTTACACCCATATACTGCTCCCATGGCATTTCATATATTTTCTTGTAAAGGTCTTCTTCTGTAAAAATATTAAATGCATTTATTGGCTTAAGGATTTTAATGGCTGTACGGCAACAGAGATTTGCCTTATACATAAAACCTGTGTCTCCTTCAAAAGAAACGTTTCGAACTCCCATTTCAATAGACGAAGCTCCAAGCTGTCGTAACTCTTGCGCCAAAAGCTCTTCAAGACCGAAAAGCGTTTTGGCTACCATTTTAAAATTCTTTGACATAGTGTATTTACTGATTTGCTACAAAAATACAGTATTTTAGCAGCGCGAAAGGATTACTATGAAAAAAGAAAAAAACAATTGGTTTGCTTCCTGGTTTAATACACCTTACTACCACCTACTTTACAAAGATAGAGACCATGATGAAGCTGCCTTTTTTATGAAAAGACTTACTGAATATCTAAACCTTAATGAAGATGATAAAATTTTAGATTTGGCATGCGGTAGAGGTCGACATGCTCGATACCTTAATAGAATAGGCTTTGACGTGGTTGGAATTGATCTATCAATAGAAAATATAGCTTATGCCAAAGAGTTTGAAAGAGAAGGTCTTCACTTTAACGTACACGACATGCGCATTCCCTACCCTGAAAAATTTGAAGCTATCTTTAATCTATTTACTAGTTTCGGATATTTTGAAAGCAAAGTTGATAATCTTAAAACAATTAAATCTATAAAAAAAGGTTTAAAACCTAACGGACACGCAGTTATAGACTTTCTAAATGCCAAACTAGCCATCAAAAACTTAGTGCCTAAAGAAATGAAAAAAGTTGGAAATATTGAATTCCATATCGAAAAGTATGTTGAAGATGGATTTATCTTTAAAAACATACGTTTTAAAGATATGGGAAAAGACTTTTTATTTACAGAACGAGTCATGGCTCTTGAGCTACAAGACTTTAAAGAATATTTCAAAGATGCAGAGGTTAATCTTGTAAACTCTTTTGGCGATTACCACCTTAATGACTTTGACGAAAATAAATCTGAACGATTAATCCTCCATTTTAGCCGATGAGCTACCTGTTATTATTTTTAGCCGTAGCGGTAGGATATATAGCCGCCCGATTCTTTCACAAGAAAGAAATACGCAACATGGAAGTGTTTCTAGCTTTTAGTGGAGGATTTTTATTATCGATTACTGTTTTTGAAATGCTGCCTAGTGTATTTGAAAATGCCACAAAAAGCATTGGCGTATACATTATGCTCGGTATTTTATTACAGTTATTTCTTGAGTTCTTTTCAAAAGGAGCTGAACACGGGCATGTACATTTACACTCCGAGTCTAAACACTTTCCATGGATGTTGTTTGTCAGCCTATGTATTCACGCATTTATGGAAGGGTTTCCTATTTCAGATCATAACAATTTGTTGATTGCAATTATTATTCACAAAATTCCTGTAGCCATAATTCTATCTATTTTCTTTATCACTTCTGGCTATAAACAATCGACTACAATCTTGTTCCTTTTCTTTTTCGCTTTAATGACACCTATTGGAAATTACATATCACATAATTTTAGCGTATTAGAGAGATTTGAATCTGAAATTACCGCCGTGGTAATAGGTATATTTCTTCATGTATCTACTACTATTCTATTTGAAAGCTCTAAGAATCATAAATTTAATCCTAAAAAAATGGCCGCAGTAATATTAGCGGTTCTACTAGCCTATTTTATTTAATTAGCGGACGAAGTACCCTCATTCTGCAGCACTTGTGCAACCATACGAATTTCATTGAATGAAAACTTTTCATCGATTTTACTTTTTAAATCGCTGAAGCCTTCATATGATAAAGATTCCATCAGGCTTTTTAATTCGGTATATTTTTCTTCAGACATTAAGTCTGTTATTTTAACTTCACCGGTAATTAAGTATTTTATTAAATGTCCCTCTATAGTTCCTATCGTTAGATTGCGTTCTTTGGCTATTTCAGACATGCTCTTACCACTTTTAAAGAGTTCATAAGAGGTTTGAGCAGAAGAGGTTGCACGTGGCTTTATCAATGGTTCTTTAGCTACTATATCGTTCGTCTCACAATATTCGTTTATTACTCTCAATATTTCTTCACCGTATTTTTCAAGACGCAATCTACCAATGTCCTTAATAACTCTTAATTCTTTCGAAGTTCTAGGCAAAAACTCACATATTTCATATAATGATTTCTGAGTAAAAACCTGATAGGGGAGCACATCATCTGCATGAGCAAGTACAGTTCGAAGAGTTCTTAACTCCTCAAAAAGTATTGGATGCTCTGTTGTATGCACAATCTCACGTTTCCTCCTTTTTGACTTTTCCTCTTTTTGAAGTGTAGATGTTGCTCGAATATTCAAAAATTCTGAAACATTAAAACCAGATTTCAACTGCTTAAAGCAAAATAATTTTATAGATAATAGAGTTTCTATGCTTTCTAAATTTTTTTCTATATCAGCTAATACTGTTTGATTATCTGATGAAAACTCAAGCTTGTCTAAAACCTTTTTAATAAACTGAATTGAATGATTTTCATAATAACAAACTGCTTTCTTAAACCGATCTTGAAACAATGAGTTAGACTCAGGCAGAGTTGCCTTAACAATATCATTAACTTGAGCTTGAAACTTTGTACTGATTTTTAAAAGTTCAGTAATTCCATTCGCCTTGATTTCATTAATCTTTTCTAATAAATTACCCTGTAAAGCACATGCATTTTTATAATAAATATCGATTATACGATTGATCGGTTGTAAAAAAGAATAGTAATTAAATAACTCTTCAATCAAATTCAATTGAAAAATTCTTTGAGAATCATTTAGGATGTTTTGATCTGGTTGATTTTTTTCTGAAGATTTGTTAAAAGATTCAACCTCGTGATTATTAATTATGCTTTTCTCAGTTATTGGTGTTGTTAAAACTATTCCTTCTAGAGTTTTACAACGACTTAAAGCTACATAAGTTTGTCCATGAGCGAAAGAATCTTCAGCATCTACGATAATATTATCAAATGTCAGTCCTTGACTTTTATGTATAGTTATTGCCCAAGCCAATCGCAATGGCATTTGTATAAACTCTCCTAGCTTATTCTCAGTTATCGATTTAGTTTCAGGATCTATGGAGTAACTAATATTGTCCCAAGTTTCTGAAGAGGTTGTGATGTCTGAATCTTCTCCTTGGCAATGGACTTTGATTTCCTTTTTATCTAAGTATGTTATCTTACCAATTTTTCCGTTATAGAAACGTTTTTCAGGTGAACTATCATTTTTAATAAACATCACCTGTGAACCTACTTTAAATTCAAGAGTTGAATGTGTTGGAAACATATACTCTGGGAACGTTCCTTCAACTTTAGACTTGTAGATAAATGACTTGCCCTTTAAGTTATTTAACTCTCGAGAATTTATATTGTCAGCTCGGTAATTGTGCGTTGTAAGCGTGATAAAATTTTCCTTAGCTCTAGAAATGAAATTGGGCTTGTATCTTTTATTTAATTCTGCTTTTGATCGTTTAGATAGATTATTTACACGTATTTCATTTAAAATTTGAATAAAGTGTTCGCTCTCTTGCCTAAAAATATGTGTCAACTCAATAGTTATTGCATTACACTCAACAAAAGCTTTACTTCCAAAGAAGTACCCGGTTGAATAGTAGTTTTTTAAAAGTTGCCAATCCTCTGGCTTTATCACTGGTGAAAGCTGCTGCAAGTCTCCAATCAATAGCAATTGAATCCCTCCAAATGGTCTGTTTTTATTTCTAAATCTACGGAGCACTTGATCAATCCCATCAAGTACATCTGCACGAACCATACTAATCTCATCAATAATCAATAAATCCAATGATTTTATAATATTGATTTTAACCCTACTAAACTTCTTAGTTATAGAGTTGCTTGTAGCATCATGTCCTGGTATGAATGGCCCAAAAGGGAGCTGAAAGAATGAGTGAATCGTAACACCTTTGGCGTTAATAGCGGCTACACCAGTAGGTGCAACTACTACCAAACGCTTCATAGAATCATTTTTAAGATTATGAAGAAAAGTGGTTTTACCTGTTCCAGCTTTCCCTGTTAAAAAGATATTTCTGTCGGTGTGATTAACGAAATCCCAAGCTAATTGCAACTTTTCATTATTAATCATAAATGAATTATTTAATCATGATAGATTAACCTAATAAATATATGAAAAATTCAAACAACTAAGGTTTTTACTCACCATCTCTAGCGTTAAAAGACTGTCAGTAAATAAATCATAGTAGAGTGTTGTTTACTCTATAGATATTCCTAGGATGTTCCCACTTCATCCCTACTCTTCATCATAAATAGCCTAAGCGTTAGTCAAATCACAAATTCAGATTTCTTTCTAAAAAATAGAATACAGTTTACAACTAAAAATACAATTAGACATGGCTCATTTTAAAATAAATTACTAGAATTGAAAATAGGTTTAAAACACTTAATGTGTTTATAAAATCAATGCAGTGAAATAACTCGATTGCTCATCGTTTGTATCTAAAACATTTCAGCACATGCTTTATTAAATGACTAAAATATTCACTAAAAAAAAAAGGCTTCCTAAGATTAGGAAGCCTTTTAATATTTAATGATTAATATCTTTTTAGTTAGATAATTTAAAAGTAACTCTTCTTACAAGTTGTCTTGCTGGAGAAGAACTCTTATCTACAGAACTATCTTCACCATTACCAGTGTAAGTTAATCTATCTCCAGATACTCCACTAGCTACTAAGATATCATATACTGCCTTAGCTCTCTTTTCTGATAAAGTTTTATTGTAGTCTGGATTTCCAATTTCATCAGCATATCCAATTAACTCAGCTTTAGCAGAAGGGTTATCATTCATATACTTAATTAAGTAGTTGATAGCTTCAAGCGAATAAGTCTCTGGTTTTGTACTGTTAAACTGGAAGTATACATTAACATATCCTTCATCAATTAAACGCTCAACAATATCTCCTCCAGATCCAGCTGCTGCTTCACCTTTTCTCGCATAACGAGCATCTAAAGCCGACTCAATTTCATCTGGAATTCCATTTTCATTCTTATCTATAGCTCTACCTTTAGTATCAACAGCTACACCAGAAGGTGTATTTGGCTCACGATCTAAGTAATCTGGAACACCATCTTGATCAGAATCAATCATGTCAGTTTCAATATTAGATATTCTTGAATCAAGGTCTTCCAATAAATCATTAGAAACACCAGAATCAGAAACCCAATCTGCATGCTGTTCATGCTTTCCTAAGTAAACAGTCAATCCTGCTGAAAAGTTGGTGAAATAACCGTTAAATCCTCGAGTATTTGTTTTCTTAGTTCCATCAAAAGTATAATTTTGACGTACATGCCCAATTATAGATGCATCAAGATTAAGCGCCACTCTATTACCTAATTTCACTTGTGGTGTAATACCTGCAATGAAGTTCAACATTTGATCTGTGTTAGCTCTATCAATAGGCTCTTTTGGTTTTAATTGAGAATAACCAGCACCTGCGTGCAATAAAACACCTAAAGAGTTAGTCCATGTTTCGAACTTCAATATAGATCCTAAATTTGCAACTCCTTGAAGGGTTCCACGATAGTAATTAGACTTATAAGCTGAACTACCATCACCTTCTTTAAAGGAATTATAACCCAAATCAAGTTTTAGACCAAATCGATTATTAAACATATATCTAGTCCCCAAACTGAATTGAGCAAAACTTGGAGTATCTGTATAATATCCTTTAGCCATAGGTCTTACAGGCTTATGCATTCCTCCCGCAGCTTCGATAGACCATTTATTATAGTCTTGAGCACTTGCTTCTTGAACAAACAAGCAAGATGCTGCCATCATAGATGTTATTAGTAAAATTTTCTTCATAATTGGTTATTTTTAAGCGAAGATATACAAAATATTGAAAGAACCCTAAGGTTTTTTGAAATTTTAAACTTTTATTCTTTTATACACTTCAATTAACGTGGTTAAGTTATTTTATTTTGAAACAACAAATGTATGAATCTAAAACGATAAATTCAATTTACTTTAACATATTTATAATAGTTATCTGCTTAAAAACTCACTTTTTGTACTATTATAAATCTATGGGGAGAAGAAAAAAATATACTCCCGAAGTAAAAACCCAGGAGTATCTAAATAGTTTAGTTAAGAACTGCTTCAAACTTCATACTATCGTAATCAGTAACACATAAAGCTTTTGAATAATCTAAAAGAAACTTTATGGTCTCTTCTTTTGGAACAAGTTTTTTATCCACGCTTTCCAAACGTGACACCTTTGAGTACATTTTTTGCATAGATTGTTAACTTAAGGGTTAGTATTCTTAATTAACGCAGCAAAAAATCCTTTATTGTATTAGTCGGTTAATATAATATTATGTTTATCTATCACCTTACGTAAATTAATCAATGCATAGCGCATTCTTCCTAAGGCTGTATTGATACTAACTCCTGTTTGTTCACTAATTTCCTTAAAACTCATCTCTTTATATATTCGCATAACTAACACCTCCTTTTGATCTTCTGGCAATTCTTGAATAAGTCGGCGAACATCATTTTCAACCTGCCCTTTAATTATTCGCTTCTCAACGTTAGGAACCTGATCACTTAAAACAGAAAAAATATTAAAATCATTTTTGTTCTCAAATTTAGGCATACGATTATTCTTTCTGAAATGATCAATAACTAAATTGTGTGCTATACGCATAACCCAGGGTAAAAATTTACCTTCTTCATTATATCCTCCCTTTTTTAAAGTTTTAATAACTTTAATAAAAGTGTCCTGAAAAATGTCTTCAGAGACATCCCTATCAAATACTTTAGAATAAATAAAACTGTAAATTCTTTGCTTATGACGAGTTATTAACTCAGAAAGAGCGGATTCATCACCATTTATATAGGCGCTCACTAAGAACGCATCAGAGCTAGTGCTTTGCTTCATGTCAATACTTCTTTTATAAATAAACAACTAATGGTTGCTTGTTCTCTAATGTTTATTCGTTAAAAGTAATGATATGCTATAGGCAATAATATTTTTAAATGACGTTAAGAACCGTAAATATAACAACAAAGATTTTACAAATGCAAAGAAAAGGTTAAAAATAATTCTTAGTAGGTAAATATTGACATCTTACAATCAAAGCCGAAATACGAAATGATATCTTTGTAGATTAGTCAAAAAAGAAGCAGTAAAATTGAAGACCGAAAATTTAGACACCAAGAAAAATATTATAATAGAAGGAGCTAAACTTCATAATCTGAAAAACATTTCAGTTACAATCCCTCGAAATAAACTTGTCGTTATTACTGGTTTATCTGGAAGCGGAAAATCTAGCCTAGCTTTTGACACTCTATACGCCGAAGGTCAACGCCGTTATGTGGAAAGTCTTTCTAGCTATGCGCGTCAATTTTTAGGTCGACTGGATAAACCAAAGGTTGATTCTATCAAGGGAATAGCTCCTGCAATAGCAATAGAACAAAAGGTTAATTCTACAAATCCACGTTCTACAGTTGGAACTTCTACCGAAATTTTTGACTATCTAAAACTGCTTTATACCCGTATAGGTAAAACAATCTCCCCCATATCAGGCAGAGAAGTAAAAAAAGATACTACAACAGACGTTCTAAACTTTATTAAAGAGTTTCCTGAAAGAGAAAAGCTTCTTCTCCTCTCTCCTATTCATTTAGAAGAAGGAAGGAGTATGGAAAATAAATTACAAGCAATTACTCAACAAGGCTATTCAAGAATTAAAGTTTATGGTGAAGTATTGAGAATTGACGAAATAACAAATACTACCTTGCCAGATAAAATTGACTTGGTAGTAGATAGAATTATAACTAAGAACGATGAAGATTTCTATAACAGATTAGCTGATGCTATTGAAATTGCCTTTTTTGAAGGCAAAGGTGAATTGTACATTGAAACTCTTTCTTCTGGTAAAATAACTGAATTCAACAACAGGTTTGAAGCCGATGGAATGACTTTTATGGAACCAAACGTACACTTGTTTAGTTTCAATAATCCATATGGTGCATGTCCTGTTTGTGAAGGCTATGGTGACGTAATAGGAATAGATGAAGATTTAGTCATTCCAAACACTGCACTTTCAGTTTTTGAAAATGCAATTTTCCCATGGAGAGGCGAAAGTATGAGCTGGTATCGAGACCAATTAGTTAATAATGCCTATAAATTTGACTTTCCAATACACAAGCCATGGTTTGAACTATCTGAAACACAAAAACAACTTGTTTGGGATGGCAACAAATACTTTGAAGGACTAAATTCATTCTTCTCATTCCTTGAATCCAAAAGTTATAAAATCCAAAACAGGGTTATGCTTTCACGCTACCGAGGAAAGACAAAATGTAGTACTTGTAAAGGAAAGCGTTTACGCCCTGAAACATCATACGTGAAAATAAATAACACTTCGATACAGGAGCTAGTAGAATTACCACTCGACAAGGTCGCAACATTTTTTAACGACCTACAGCTTTCCGACTATGACAGCCATGTAGCAAAACGGTTACTATTAGAAATCAATAATAGAATTGGTTTTTTACGTAACGTAGGTTTAGGATATTTAACCTTAAACCGTAAATCTAATACGCTATCAGGAGGTGAATCACAACGAATAAACTTGGCCACCTCTTTAGGAAGTAGCCTTGTAGGATCTATGTATATTTTAGATGAACCTAGTATCGGACTTCATCCAAAAGACACAGAAAAACTAATAGACGTTTTAAAGTCACTGCGTGACATAGGAAACACAGTCATAGTTGTTGAACACGATGAAGATATTATGAAAGCCGCAGATGAAATTATAGACATAGGGCCTGAAGCAGGAACATTTGGAGGCGAGGTTGTTGCTCAAGGAAAATATGAAGATATTTTACTTTCCGATTCGCTTACTTCAAAATATCTAAAAGGTAAAATGGAAATTGAAGTACCTAAAAAACGACGCACTTCAAAAAACCATATTACTATTACAGGAGCTAGACATAATAACCTAAAAAATATTAATGCCAATTTCCCCTTAAACTCGTTTACTGTTGTAACTGGTGTTTCTGGAAGCGGGAAAAGTACTCTCGTAAAAAAAATATTATATCCCGCCCTTCTCCGCCAAATAGGTGGCTATGGTGAAAAACCAGGTCAGTTTACCGAAATTAGTGGAAATTTCTCTTCTATTAAAAACATCGAATTTATCGATCAAAATCCAATAGGTAGATCTAGTCGGAGTAATCCTGTGACCTATATAAAAGCATACGACGATATTAGAAACCTGTTTGCATCACAAAAATTATCTGATATTAGAGGGTTTAAACCAAAGCACTTTAGCTTTAATGTAGATGGAGGAAGATGTGAAACCTGTAAAGGAGAAGGAGAAGTTACCATCGAAATGCAGTTCATGGCAGATGTCCATCTAACATGCGACGTATGCAATGGTAAACGTTTCAAAAAAGAAGTCTTAGAAGTGAAATTTTCAAATAAAAACATCGATGATATTCTAACAATGACGGTAGATGATGCCGTTGCTTTTTTTGTAGGACATAAACAAAATAAAATTGCCGCTAAACTACAGCCTCTACAAGACGTTGGCCTAGGATATGTCCAGTTGGGTCAAAGCTCTTCTACCCTCTCTGGTGGAGAAGCTCAAAGAATTAAGCTTGCTTCTTTTCTAGTAAAAGGAACATCAAAAGATAAAACCCTTTTTATTTTTGATGAACCTACAACAGGACTACATTTTCACGACATCAAAAAACTCTTAGCGTCTTTCTATGCTTTATTAGATCGTGGACATACTGTTATTGTCGTTGAACACAATCTTGACCTAATTAAATGTGCAGATTATATAATCGACTTAGGTCCTAGTGGAGGTGAAAATGGAGGTTATATAGTTGCAGAAGGCACACCTGAAGAAATCATCAAATCACAATCATCTTACACTGCAGCATATCTTAAACATAAACTATGACTCGATTTAGGTACATTATTTGATTTCCGAGTTTATCTGAAAATATTAGTTGTTTTTAGTTTATAATTCAAATAAAAAACAACCCCATAGATAGTCCATAGATAGTCCATGAAAACTTCATTAGTGTTTTTACTAAATTTTGAGGTATAAAAACGAATTGTTTTGAAAAAATAATCACTGTTGTCCGATTAATATATTACAACACCCTGTTTAACCAGAGAGAATGAAAAATTAAAGAGATTTCATGAAGAGATACCTTGTTAGTATATCCACCACTTAGGATGAAAACCAGAAAGGCTTTTTAATCAAATCAACCTGATTATCAAATCATTAAGACGCAGGCTATGTGTCTTATATCTATTAGCAGAGCGGTCTTAAATCTTAGCCGAACATAACTAACTTCAAATCAATTAAAGCATTAAAAACAAACCATTTACAATCTTGGCACGGTGGTTGTTTACAATAGTGTAAGCTTGTTCAATTGGAATAGTCCGAACAAGTAATAACCAAAAAACATTTAATCATGAAAAACCTAGCAATCATACTCAGCTTTCTCTTGATTGGGTTTTCGGCAAATGCCTCTGCCCCTGAAAGTGAAAATCACATTATTAGAGGTTACGACGGCAATGCTTTTATATTTATTGAGGGCAACGTAGAATTCTCAGTATTTCCAGATGGTCAATTTGACTTTGTATATATAGGTCAACCTAAAAACAACCGAGTTACTGTAAGCACTCCAAATGTGAACATAAGTTTTAACTCTGGATATAACTACGACACCTATGTGCAATACGATTCCTATGGAGCAGTCATACAAGTTGAATCTGTGCCTATATATTATGATTATTATGGAAGAATCGTAAAAGCAGGAAACGTAGACATACTATATAACGACAGACGCCTTGCGAGAGTTGGTGGTTTACATATTTTCTATAACAACTACGGCCACTTTTCACATTGCACTGGTGTAATAAATGCTTATAATCCATACTATGTATATCGCCCATGGCACGTATACTATGCTAGACCCATTTACAATCATGTAATTGTTTATGACTATCCATATAGAAAATATTATAAACCTGTTCGATATAGCTATCACGATCACGTACGTTTTTACAAAAACAGACATCGCGTGGCTTATCAAAATGGAAGAAGAGAATTTCATAGTCCTGGTAGCCGTATCCACTATAGAGACGGTCGAATTGCAAAAAACACAGATTTCGATCCAAACCGTAGAAATACAATGATTGCAAATAGCGGCAGAAATAATCAGACTGTAAGAAATACTCGTTCAAATACAACTACTACTCGAAACAACAACGATAATGGTAGATCAACCTCGAACGTTAGAAATACACGTACAGAAAGGAACAATAGTTCTTCAGTGAGATCAAATTCTATTATCACTAGAGAAAACACTCAAACACCTATAAAGTCATCGAATACTCGAAGTGTTATTGACCGAAACAATACTGTAAAAACAAGTAACTCTAGAGCAATTTCGACGCCTAAATCAGTTCAGAGAACAAATACTCGTTCGTCATCTAGTAATAGTAGAGGAGCAATAGTAAATAGAAGTAAAACCCAAGCTCCAAAACATACAAATGTTAGCAACAATAGCAAGATTAGAACTTCTAATAGTTCTTCAAGAAACAAGTCAGCAGTTAACTCATCTAGAGGAAGCTCTTCAATACAAAAAACTACTGTGAGAGGTAGAGGTTGAAAATAGTTTTTGGTTGGTTAAACCTCCGTAATTCGTCATTGGCGAAGTGCGGAGGTTTTTTAATTCTACTTATAAGAAGTTAATTCATCAATCACTCCAACCATTTTCTTGGTTAACGCTCTCCTACTATATTTTTCAACTCCATTAGGGGAAATATCTAAATCACCATTTTTATAGGCTTGATAATATGTTTGAATCTTAGCTTTTAATTCGCCCTTTTTAGAATAATCAAAAAACTCTCCTGAATTTGTTTCTTGAATAATGTTCTGGATATCACTTCCTTTAGGTCCAAGAGCAATTATCGGTCGTTTGGCTACTAAATATTCAAAGAGTTTCCCAGGAATTATTGCTCGAGTTTCATCACTATCTATCTCAACTAAAAGAAGAACTTGCGAACTTGTTTGTAATCCTATAGCTTCACTATGGGAAACATAACCTTTAAAAACAGCATTTGACAGAAGATGGTTTTCCTGAAGGCTTTCTTTAACCTCATCACTTACCGCACCAGCAAACTTTAACTTTAGATCATTTTTAAATGAAATGTCTTCCTCAGAAATACTTTTTAATACACTCCATAAAATCTCAGGGTTTCTTTCGCTCAGTAAAGACCCTATATGCGAAATTGAAAAATACTCATCAATACGTTTATTTACTTCCGGCACAAAATCATAACCATTTGTAATAACCTCAATTGGAGTTTTTGTTATCTGCTCAAATTCTTTCTTTGTAGTAAAACTTGTAACTACAATTCTATCAGCAGTATTCAAAACCAAAGACTCCAACTCCTTATGTTTTCTTTGAGAATTGGAGTTTAACCGTAGTGATTTGTGATAGTGAATTCTCGTCCAAGGATCACGAAAGTCTGCAATCCACTTTAAGTTTATTTGCCTCTTCAATTCCAAACCTATTAAATGTAGACTGTGTGGAGGCCCCGTTGTTATAATAGCGTCTATAGCATTTTTAGAAATATAATCTGAAAGAAATTTCACAGATGGTTTTACCCACCCTATTCGCGCGTCGGGAATAAAATAGTTACCACGCACATACAACATAAGCTTCTCTATTATAGAGGTCTTTTTAGACGAAATAATTCCACTACTAATCTGTTTGGTTTTCTTTTTGGAAAAGAGCTTAGCCAAACCATAAGGTTCCTTTATTGGAAATTTTATAATTTCAATATCTGATGGAATATCGCTAACAAAGCTATCGTCTACCAAAGGGTAATTAGGGTTTTCGGGTACATACACAATAGGTTCTACACCAAATTCCCTAAAGTATTTTACAAACTTCAACCATCGTTGAACACCTGGTCCACCCGCTGGTGGCCAATAGTATGTGATGATTAAAACCTTCTTCATCTACTCTTCTTTGTTTTTCTTCTGAAATGTAATATACAATCCGCTCAATAATATTAGCAACAACACTATACTACTAATCAAGGATATATTGCTTCCCGTTTGGATTACTTTTGGTTCAAACTTAAATTCTATTTTATTGTTGCCTTCAGGGACTGCCATTGCTCTCAAAACATAATTTGCTCTAAAGTAATCAGCAGGCTCACCATTGATATAAGCGTTCCAACCTTTTGAGTAATAGGTTTCAGAAAAAACAGCTAACTGTGGTGTTTTAGACGAGGTTTCATACACCAAGTGATTCGGTTGATAGCTAAATAAATCAATTGTTGCCGTGCTATCCCTTTCAATTTTCTGATTTGGAATTTTAGAAAGCAGCTCCTTATTAACCACTGCTGTTGTTTTTGTATCTAAGCTATCTAAAAGCTGAATTTCTTGATTAGCATCTTCTGCAGGAAGCACGTTTTCAACAAACCAAGCATTGCCATTGGCATAAGGATTTCGTTGAGCCACGGGCCCTCCGTTTTTGTTTTGAACGATGATATAACGCACGTTCATCATATTTAATATTCCAATATCTCCCCGGCTAATATAAAACTCATATAAATCCTGAATTCTTCCAGGTTTAGCAGCATGATAACCTCCTAGCGATTTATGGAAATAACTAGCTTGCGCACTGTTAAACGCATTATTAACCGCATCATAAACTCTATAATGACCATCATCTTCTAATATCTGTATGTCAGCTCCGTGTTTTTGGAACGGCTGATCCATAACTCTTGCTTGAACGAAATCTTCTTCTGTTACATATCTTCTATCTACTGCAACTA